>JBMDWS010000218.1:0-7489 GCA_048594695.1 Truepera sp.
TGCCCCGTGCCGTCAATTACCTGGCGCTGCAGGTTACTCAGCTCGAGCACATCGTCGTCAATGATGCCCAGCGTGCCGACGCCCGCAGAGGCCAGATAGAGGAGTGCGGGTGAACCCAGCCCCCCGGCCCCGACCACCAGCCCCGTGGCTCCCGAAAGCCGCTGTTGCCCCACCGCCCCTATCCCCGGCAGCCGGATGTGCCGGCTGTAGCGGTCGAGGAGAGGCTTGGTGAGCATGGTTCAAGTCTACCCGCAAACGCAGTGCCCCAGACGGGCGGGCAAGAGACGCTCTAATATTACCTTGAAACGAATGTGACGGACGTACGGTTGACTATTTTTGTGCCAGTTACTATGCCCATGGCTGCAGCCTTCGTGGTGCCCGCTGTGAAACGGAGTACGGATGCTCTTTAACAGCTACATATTTTGGGTCTTTTTCGCCGTCGTCTTTACGCTCTGTATGCTTACGCGGCGAAGTCTTCGCTGGCAAAACACAGTTCTGCTTGTGGCCAGTTACATCTTCTATGGCGCTTGGGACTGGCGCTTTCTCTTTTTACTTTTCTTCTCGACGGTTGTGGACTTTACGGTAGCTCGAGCACTCGATGGGACAAGCGACCCTCGAAGGCGCAAGCTGCTACTTATTACGTCTATGTGTATAAGCCTGGGTATTCTGGGCTTCTTCAAGTATTTCGGCTTTTTTGCCGAATCGCTCGTCGGCCTTCTCGGCGCACTCGGAATCAATGCCTCGTTACCAGTTCTGAACATCGTTTTGCCCGTTGGTATTTCGTTTTATACCTTCCAGACGATGTCTTATACCATCGACGTCTACAAGCGCGAGCTACCTGCCACAAAGAACTTCTTCGACTTTGCGCTGTTCGTCAGTTTTTTTCCGCAACTCGTGGCGGGGCCCATCGAGCGCGCCACGGCCCTCTTACCCCAGGTGCTCAAAAAGCGACAGCAGCAACCGGGCGCGTTCACCGAAGGCTTCTATCTCGTCTTGCTCGGGCTCTTCAAAAAGATTGTCATCGCCGACAATATGGCGCCAATCGTAAACAGTATCTTTAGCCGCGAGTTGAGCAGCCTGAGCGGCCTCGAGGTCCTCCTCGGCATCTACGCCTTTGCATTTCAGATTTATGGCGACTTCGCGGGTTATACCGATATTGCCCGGGGCGTAGCCAAGTGGCTCGGTTTCGATCTCATGCTGAATTTCCGCATGCCCTACTTCGCCGTCTCGCCCAGCGACTTCTGGAATCGCTGGCATATCTCGCTCTCGTCGTGGTTACGCGACTACCTCTATATCCCGCTAGGCGGCAACCGTCACGGGGCGGCCAAGACCTACCGTAATCTGATGCTCACCATGGTTCTAGGTGGGCTCTGGCATGGCGCCGCCTGGACGTTCGTCGCTTGGGGATTTTTTCACGGGCTGATCCTATGCCTCTATCGCCCCTTTGAAACGCGTTTGCGCGCAAAACGTACCACGGTGACTCCGTTACGGTCGGGGCCTATCGTCCCGGGCCACATCCTCTCGGTGTTCATCATGTTTCAGTTGACCTGTATTGGTTGGCTCTTTTTTCGTGCAGATTCTATCGGTCAGGTATGGGGCATGGTCCAAAGGATGTTTAGCGGCTTTGCGCTAACCCCGTTCGCGATAGGTTCAGCGTCCATGATCGCCTTTTACGTACTGCCCCTGCTGATCTTCGAATTCTGGCTCGAGCGTAAGGGCGACCTGCTCGCCCTTCTCAAAACACGCTGGTGGGTACGCGGCCTTGTCTACGGCTACGTCATTCTCATGCTCTGGTTCTTTCCAGCTTTGGGGCAATATGAATTTATCTATTTCCAGTTCTAAAGGCGACTTGAAAGCAATTCTGCTCGCTCTCGCGATGCTGCTTGCGGTCGAAGGGGCGGTGCGCTGGCTCGAGCCCTCGCTCTCGGTCGATGTAAGGCACATCCAGCACATTCCAGAAATCGTCACCGAGCTTGCAAACAGTCCAGGTGAACGCGTTCTATTTCTGGGCAATTCGCTCACGCGTGAGGGTGTCGATATGGACGCACTCAAACCCGCCCTGGCTACGCATGATGTCAACCCCGACGATCTTTCGTTTGGGCTCATTTATCCCGATTCGGGCGACATTCTCGACTGGCTCTATGTCTACCGACATAACGTCACGGCGGCTACGCGGCCCGACGTGCTCATCGTCAGCTTTGCTAGCGACGCACTTGCTGACGAAGAGTTCCCTGACTCTGAGAGCATCAGACGACTGGCCCACCACCACACATCGCTCAGCGATATTCCCTATATCTTCTCCCGCGACTTGACACACCTCCCGCAGCGTGGTGAGTTCTTAATCTCAAAATTCTTCGTCAGCTTCGCTCACCGCGAACGTGTAAGGACTCGAGCGCTCGACGAGCTTATACCCTACTACCGAGAGACGCAGCGCGCGCTCAGCAAGGTAGGCTCATCGACCGCACCCAGCGAAGCAGCGCCCGTTCACCATACCTATACACGCCTCAAGCGTTTTCTCGAAATCATCGATACCAAGGAAGTAGAGACAATCTTCATCGCAATGCCCGTTCGGGAACCCTATACCCTTGATCCAGCATTGCCTCGAATCATCGAAAGTGCGGGGGCGCGCTTCCTCGACCTCGAGTCGGTCCCAAAACTCACAGCCGAATATTATCGGGATAGCCTACATTTGCTTCCCCCTGGGGCAAAGATTTACAGCAACTTTTTAGGAGGCAAGCTCGCACCTCTACTTTCTCAAAACCCGTAAATCGCGAGCTTGAACGCTTTCCAACCTTACACTCAACCTGCTTTCTCGGCTACCAGAGCGTAGCTTAGCGGCGGCTTCACCTCGAGCGCCTCGAACGCTGCAAAAACGCTCGAAGTGTCGTGCGCGTACTCCTCAAATAGCCGCAGCGTGAGGCCAGCCGAGAGTGCACCGCCAATAACGTCCGAAAGCTTGTGGTGAAACCAGTACGAGGTGCTCTCGACAATCGTACTCGTGTCCATGTAGTCGGGCGCGCTGTCCTCGATATATGGTGTCGTGCGAAAGTACGAATGCTTGACCGTCAGGCCCATTGCCGCGTCGAACATATCGAGAACTGGGTGCATCTCGTAGAGGAAAAGCTTGCCGTCCGGACGCAACAGGCGTGCAATGACTGCAAAATACGCGGTCAGGTCCCGTAACCAGCCAAGCGCTCCGACAGTGACGTAGACGATGTCGAACACAGCGTCGTAGTCGTGGGAAATGTCGTATACATTCGTCTGAACAAACGCCACCTCCACACCGCCGACCTGCGCAAGCTCTCGTCCCTGCGCGACGAACGCTTCCGAGATATCAAAGCCGACGCAGCGCCCGGCACCAGCCTTCTTGCAGGAGATCAGCTCGCGCCCGTTGTTGCAGCTGAGCTGCGCCACGTCTTTACCAGGCAGACCCAGCTCAGCGAAAATACGCCGTTCGGTAGCGTCGAAGGTCGAGAAGTCGGGCTGGACTACGTCTTGCAAGAGCTGCGTCAGCGTGGCCCGGGCGTGGACCTCCGCCGTAGCGTTCCACATGGCACGGTTGGCCTCGGCATAGTCTTCAGGAGCACGGTCTTCGGGTCTGTAGTCTTTAGCAGCGTTCTCGAGACGATCTTTCACGGGGTTCCTTCCGTCGACGCAGCCATGCTGCGGCGGTGCAACAGGGAGCGTGACCTAGATGGAATTAGTCGTGCGTCTCGAAAAACTCCAATACCTCTCCGCTCGGACCCTTGAAAAAGGCGATGGTGACCTCGAGCCCGCCCAAGTTCACATCCTTGGGTTCGACCGTGATTTCGTAGCCCGCTGCACGCACGCGCTCAGTGGCCTGCCGGGCATCGGTCGTGGCAAGAGCCACATGGATTACTGGATAGTTCGGTGCGTCCTCGGCTTTTGCCACGGGGTCCGATCGTTTGGGTCCGAAAAGCTCCATAAAGCTTCCGTCCCCCATGTCGAGCAGCATGATCTTCTGCCCGTCATCAGCCTCCCAGCCGACCGTTTCGCGCATCCCCAGCACGTCTCGGTAAAGCTTCAGAGAAGCTTCTAGATCGAGAGTCTGAAGGGCGATATGGTGCGTACCGCACCCTGGAATAAGGGTGTTTTTCGTTCCTGTGGGCATAAAGTCCGTCTCCTGTCTGGCATGTCGTTCCACTACTTATACAGCTTTTTCACAGTATGCATTTATCCCAGTATGCCGCGTTCTCTCAGCACGTATGAGTTGCTATATCAACTTGACCTCTTGTTATCAAGGTCGCTAGATATATGTAGAATTGTTAATGAATAGTGAAACCGGAGGAAGGCCATGAACCGCAACGACCCTTCTGGACCCCTCGGCAACCGACGTCCGTGACACCTCTTTTTCAGCAGATCGTCGAGGCCCTGCGCGCTGACCTCGAGGCGGGCCGCATCCTCCCGGGCGGGCGACTCCCGTCGGAAAACGAGCTCGCCCGGCTCTTCCGGGTCAGCCGCATCACGGCCAAGAAAGCTCTCGACGAACTTGCCTATGCGGGCCTCGTCCAGCGCATTCAGGGCAAGGGAACCTTCGCCCTCGCGCTAGACGGCCCCTTGCGCGAGCGGCAAGGCAACCATCCGCTTATCGGCTTCTTGCTGCCGGACTTTTCCGAGCCGTACGGCCTCGAGCTGCTCCACGCGATCGAACTTCATACGCAGGAAGCGGGCGCGCACCTCATCATCAAACGCACCTTCGACCGTGCCGAGCATGAAACGCGCGCCATTCAGGCCCTCTTGCGGCTCAAGGTGCAGGGGCTTATCATCTTTCCCGTTCACGGCGAGCACTACAACCCTGAACTGCTCAAACTGGTCCTCGGCGGATTTCCGGTCGTTCTTGTCGACCGCTACCTGCGCGGCATCCCCGCCTGTTCGGTTTTTACCGACAACCGCGACGCCGCTGCCTGTCTCACGACCCACGTACTGCAAAAGGGCTGTCGTCACGTCGCCTTTGCCTCCCCACCCGTCGAGCACACCTCGACGATCGAAGACCGGCTGCTCGGCCTCGAGACGACGCTCGCCCGGCGCGGCCTCGTACCCGAAGGGAGGCTGTCGCTCTACAGCTCTCTGCCCCACCCGAGCGAGGACGAGCGCCGTAAAGACGAGGACGTCGTCAGACGCTTCGTCAGCGAGCACCCCGAGCTAGACGCGGTGGTGACGAGTGAATATAGCCTCGCGGTCTCCGTTACCCAGGCCCTAAACGCTGCGGGCAAGCGCGTACCCGACGACGTGGTGGTTGCCTGCTTCGACGCTCCCGACGAACCCTTCGAGGCTCCTTTTTTCACCCATGTCCAGCAGGCTGAGACGGTCATGGGTAAACGAGCTGTCGAGCTGATCGTCGCTCAACTTGGCGGCGAGCGCGTACCGCTCGAGCACACACTCCCTTTCACATTGATCGAGGGGCGCTCGACTCAGCGGCAGGAACAGCAGACCAACTTGCCCAGGAACCGTAGTGTCCCAAGAGGGATCTCTCCTGCCTAGCGTCGGATGCTCTTTTCCTTTAATGGCGCGTTGACAGCGCAGATGCACACTGACGAAGTTCGGGGGATCATGAATATACAAGTTCGCGACCCCTCTGAGCAAGAAGTCGTGATACGAACCCACACACTGCTGTTAGGAAAGTGGCTCACACAAAAACGAGGCGGTCCCCTGGGGACCGCCTCTAGCACACATCCGAAAAGCTACCGAACGTCGAAGCGAAGCGCTCCCGTGCTGTACTGCTGAACAGTGCCGCCGATATACTTGTTTAGCACCAGATAGGCGCCCATCGGATCGTCTTCGTCTGCGATGCGCGTCTCGAGCGAGACTCCTTTGTAACTGACAGTCAGATCAAGCCCACCCGCATCGTCTTCATACCACCAGAAGATAATATTTTTTTCGGTGCAACCGATCACGCGGTTGTAATCGTAGTAGCCACCATCATCGTGGTTGGCTCCAAGAAACTCACCGTGATAGTAGAGCGTGCGTCCCGAGTAAGACTTGGAGATTAGCTTGACCTCAGCGTCGCCTTTCGCCCATGGCTCTTTGTCATCGTAAAGGTCAATACCTTCGACTTCGACCTGTTTGCAACCACTTGCGTAAAGCGTGTCCGCAGCCGTTCCCTGACCCACCGCGTACTCCGCAAGAAGGTTCCCTGTAGCATCGGTGCGCTCGCTCAGCCCTAGGATGATAATAGGAGTTTTGGGAGCGACTCGGGCGTCCAATTCGTGGACCCTGCCAGCAGCGTCATAAGCCATTATGGTTTTGAGCGTGGTGTCTTCGGTACCCGTCGGTACAAACCCGACAAGGGGCGTGTAGTTGGCAGCGTCCCAGGTATTCAGGTTTACGGGAACGGCCACTTGAAAGCGCGGAATGCTCTTGGCCAGTTCATCGATACGGCTGAGGGCGTCGCCAGACTGGATATTGAGATCTCGACTGTAAGCTGTCGCCAATGCACCACGAACACCGGACGAAGCGGCGAGCGTTTTGTAGAGAACGTTCGTATCGCCGTCGAAGCGCTTGGCAGCCTCGGTGCGAATCTGCTGGCGCAAGGTGCCGTCGGTAACCGCCTGGGCAAACAGCCTTGCCATCTTGTCGAGCGACGCGTTGGTACGCTGGGCGTCGGCTGAAAGTTCTGCCGAGGGCGTTTGTGGTGCGGGGCTACTCACCTGATCGCATGCGGCAAAAATAAATGGGGCAAGGGCCAAAACAATATAGCGTAGAGCGCTGCGTTTCATTAGCGTCACCATCCTCGAGTGCTGCCCCGACGTGTGGGGAGGGAGAGGCGAAGGGCGTAGTTGAGCTTTGCGGTGCCTCACGCGCCGTCGCCAGCTTGGGTGCTTTGCTCAACGAGGTCAAGGTAGCAGCGCCTCGTAACTTCGGCGTTACCCTGTGCTTTCCTCGGTGTTACTTGCCGACAAGCCGCCGTCGTTGAAGTCAAAAGCCCCTGGATGATGCCCTTTTTGCCTTCAGCACGGAAAATTACGAGCTACGCCCGCACGACCTCACCCTGTAACAGCCGGTTTACAGCGGCCCCAACAAACTGGACCTTACGGGTAACAAACATCCTGTTTCAGGTAACGCTTGGGTAACTCATATTTTGTACATTGTTTTCAGAATCTCGGTGAAAAAGGGGATGGGAACTATGCGCAAGACATGTGTTACAGCCTTACTCCTTCTGATGCTGAACGTAGCCTTAGCTGGTCCTGGTGGCGGCGTCATCGTCAATCCCAAGCCGAATCCCGTTGCTCCACCCAATTCGCAGACGCGTTAAGAGAGATCGAGTTCCGAACGCACCCGCGCACTTCGCCCTGCTGCCACGCTATAGCGCGGATCGTTCGCACCCAAACGCGCCACCAGAATCTCCCAGAGCTCGAGGTCAAAAGGCATGATCTGGGCGAGTTCCCAGATAAGTTCTGTATCCCCCGTGTGCACGACGGCTGCCTGCACCTCGGCCTCGAGCGAATGCCGCCTTTCGACGATGGCGGGC
>JBMDWS010000219.1:0-3361 GCA_048594695.1 Truepera sp.
CCGCGCAACTTGGCGTAGAGTTCGCGGGCCGTCTGCGGATCGCTGCCGTAGCCTCCGTAAGCGTTGAGCAGCTTGGCGGCCTCGAGGCCCCTGCCTTCGGCCTTGAGCCGATCGACGAGCTTGTCTATGGCCTGCTGCCCCGCCGACTTCGCGGGCACCGGGGTCGTCGCAGGTTCAGGGTCGGGGGCAGTGCGGACCTCGTCGGCTTCAAACGATGCGGGAACCTCGGGCGCGCTCTCGGGAGCATCTGCATCGGGTTCGTAAAGAATCTGTTTCGTTTCGGCGTCGTACTCTACCCAGGGCAGTTCGGCAAGCAGCACCGTCGTATGCACCCCGAATAGCGCCGCAGCAGCGACAAACGCGTCCTCAGCAGTCTCGGCGAGCGTCTGCAGGTCGCTGTAGGCCGCGACCGCCGATCTCCGTACACTGCCGACGCTCACGCTACAGATGATTCCCCGATCCCCTAGCGCCCTGTAGTCGTGCGACCAGCCTCCGACGTCCAGCACCGAGTCGAAACGCGCCCGCACAACGCTCGGGGGCAGCTGCGGCCGCACCTGTGCGCTTAAACCGTCTTCGGAAAGCCTGACGACGCGCCACGCTACGTTACTTGGGGCAAAGGGAGCGGCTAGGGCGTCCCAGGAAGGAGTCACCCTTTCAGTATAGCCGTCCCCCAAACGAGCAATGCGAAAAGTTTCCCGCTCGGCTGGATTGGACCCACTAGATTGGATCCAGTCGGGCCGAGCTGGCGCGCGTTGGGTGAGAAGGCGGCCTGCCCAGCTATAATGCAGTCATGCTTGCACCGATTTTGCACCACTGGAAGGCTTCCGCGCTGCCTCTCGCGGCTTGGAGTGTGAGCTTTCAGTGGTGCCGTGCACCCCTGCTGGCCTTTATCTTTGCACTCATCTCCCTTACTCCCATCTCTCTGGCAGCTCAACCCACCCCGCCTGCCCAGACGCAACCGGCGCGTTCCGGTTCAGGGCAATCGGCTCAGAACCAGCCCCGGATCAGCCTGAACACCCTGAAGCCCACTGCCGGTGAACAAATCGTCATCATCGGTAGCGGCTTCCCTGCAGGAAGTCAAGTTACTGCGCGGCTCACCGCGCCCAACGGCTCTGTGACGCGGGAGAGCACGCGCGTCGAGGACAACGGGCACTTTCGTATCGCGCTCGCGCTGCCAAGTGCGGGTGATTACACGCTCGTCGTGCGGGGTCAGGGCCTCGACCAGATGCGCCAGCTCGAGGTTCAGCGAGTCAGCGACCTCCCGGCACGCACGCCCGCACCCAATACACCTCAGGGGCAAAACTCTGGGGGTCAAAGTTCAGGGGGACAGGCTGCCAGGCGTGAGGGTAGCGGGCGCCAAAACATCGGGGCACAGGAAACACCCGTAAAGGATCGCCCAAAAGAGCAGCTCGAGCCCGAAAACCCAGCCACGGAAAAATAACGGAACCCAGAGGCGCCGCCGCCTGGGGCACGATAAGCTGAAGCCTGTGAACGGCTACGGACTCGTGTTTCTGGCAGCGCTCCTCTGGGGCCTTATTGGCCTCTTCTCCAAGGGCGTTCTGGGGGCTGGGGTCGGGCCGCTCGAGTTGGCCTTCTGGCGCGCTGCGCTGGCGGGAGGGATGTTTATGCTACACGCCTCCCTGACCGGACAATTGCGCCTCCAGAGCTGGCGCGACCTGGCGGCCCTCGCAGGCTTTTCGCTCATTGGGGTAACCCTCTTTTACGCCTCCTACAGCCTGGCAGTGCAGGCCGGGGGCGTGAGCCTCGCCTCGATCCTGCTCTACAGCGCACCCGCCTTCGTCGCCCTGGCGGCGCGGCTCTTGCTCGGCGAAGCGTTGACCGGGCGTAAGCTCATCCTGCTCGCTCTCACACTCGCGGGCGTCGTGCTCGTCGCGCAGGGCGGGGGGAGTGGCGTCACCGTTACGGCCCTGTCGCTTTTCTGGGGGATCACGGCGGCACTTAGTTACTCGAGCTACTACCTTTTCGGTAAGTGGGCGCTTGGACGCTACACGCCCGTGACCATCTACGCCGTCGTACTGCCTGCAGGCGCACTCGGCCTGAGCCCTCTTGTCTCCTTTGCACCGAAGTCGGCGGGTGTATGGCTCTTGCTTCTGGCTCTTGCCACCATTTCAACCTACACGGCCTACGCGCTCTACTACACGGGTCTCAAACGTGTCGAGGCCTCGAGAGCGGTCCTCGTTGCCAGTGTCGAGCCTGTCGTCGCGGCGCTGACGGGCGCACTCGTCTTCGGTGAGCGGCTCGGCCCCTGGGGGCTTCTGGGTGGTGCGCTCATCCTGACGAGTGCTCTACTCGCCAGCCTGCCGACGCGCCGTGACACGCCTGCAAGCCCCCTCGCGGCTCCGGAGGGGTAGGGCCGAAACCTCTACTGGCGCAGCACGCGCACCGCACCAATGCGTGTTTTAAGTACCACGGGCCGGGTACCACGCCCGAGCGTCAGGACCCCTTCGGTCGGTTTACGCCGGGTCATCTCGGCGGGGAGAGCCTGCGTCACGGAAGAAGCGATGATGTGGGCGTCGATATCGGGCGATACGACCAGGGTGATGTCGCCGATATCTGTTTGGGCCAAAACGGGCGCGGACGCAGGTTTGGACGTGAGGTCGATCAAGATGTGTCCCACCTGCGTGTGAACCTCGATTCCCCCCTCGACCTCGGAGATGGCCACGTCGCCAACGTCGCTCGAGGCCACCACGGCACCTGTCACCTCGCGGACACGGATATCGCCGATATTGGTGTCTATACGCACGGCCCCGAGGCGTTCGGCGCTCACGTCGCCCATGCGACCGTGCACCTCGAGCGCTACACCGCGGGGCACGCTCGCGTGCAGGCGCGCCCGCACGCCGCGCCGCTGCTCGAGCGGCAGCGACGGCTCGACGCCGGTAAAATCGAGCTTCCCGGCGCTGTAAGACGTCAGCAGAGACGAGGGAATCCTCACTCTTTTACCGTAGACGTAGGTCGCCTCGAGGCTCGGTCCGGTCCCACCGGTCACGTCGATAGTGCCCGCACTGTTGCGTACCACCAGCGTTTTTACGTCAGCCCAGCCCCGCACGTCTGCCGACGTACTTTTGTAGACACGGGTTTGCTCGCCGCGCTGAACCGGGGCGCCAAAAAGGTGTGTGGGCGCAGCAATCAGCGCACCAAAAAGAAAAAGGAGCGCGAAGCCGGCCCCGCGTCGCCACCCCATGAGCAGGTAAACCCCAAGCGCAAGGACAGCGAGCGACCACAGGACAGGCGGCATCACCCGCCCAAGCAGCACTCCGCTTCCAAAGGCGAGGAGCATAAAGGCAACTTGGCGGTTAATCTGCCGTGAGGTCCAAAGGCCAGCCATGCGCCATGCTACCGG
>JBMDWS010000022.1:0-8742 GCA_048594695.1 Truepera sp.
TTAACGGCGTCGCGCTCGCAGCAGCGACGCGCTCGGCGCAACTAGCGCTCTTCCTGGAACGCCCCGGAGACGCGCTCGAGGATGCAAAACGTATCGAGGAGATGTTGGACGCCGGTACCTATCAGATTACGGACCTCTTCCCGCCCGACATGCTCAACACGCTCTCTCTGGTCAAACGCGCTGCGGGTGTCACCGGATGGGAGGCGCCGCGCGAGGAGGCCGAAGCGTGGCTTCTCGATGTCGAAAAACGTCACATTCCACCCCGATACGTCAAGGATTTTCGCCTGGCTCACCCACCTATAGAAGAGATTGGAACCCTGACGAGACGCTGGCGTCCCGTGCGTCTTTCCACCTCTTAAACCTCTCTTTTCGTGTCCCTCGCCGTGTTTGGTAGGTTCAGCGCGCTAGCCAGGCTATCGTTTTGTCGGCGAGCTTGGCGAGCGCTTCGACGGCAAGCTCGAGGTGCTCCTCTTTGGTGTCCTCGATCTTGTTGTGCGAGATGCCGTGCAGGCTCTGGGTAAACATCATGACGGTTGGAATGCCCGCCTTGGCGACCTCGGCGGCGTCGTGCAGGGGGCCGCTCGGCAAACGGTGCGGCACGCCGCAGGTTTCCCGGATCGCTTCGTTGCACAGGTCGATGAGGTTGGCGTCGAATAGGATCGGCTCGATCTGCCAGAGCCGTTCCCAGGTGACCTCGAGGTTGCCTTCCGCTGCAAAGCGTTCGCTCGCCTCCCGGGCGTCTTGCAGCATCCGCGCCAGCGCGTCCGCATCCAGATTGCGCTGATCGAGCGTGATGCGGCACGTTTCGACGACGCTCGTGACAATCCCCGGTAGCGTCTTGCAGGAGCCGATGGTGCAGACGCCGCTGTGCCGCGCCGCGATGGGGTAGATCTCCCCGCTCATCTTGGCAGCGCCTAAAAACGCGTCCTTGCGCTTGTCCATCGGCGTCGAGCCCGAGTGCGCGGCCTGACCGTGAAAGGTGATGGCGTGCCTCTCGACGCCGAACGTGCCGAGCACCGCGCCGAGCGGCAGGTCCATGTCTAAAAGAACCGGTCCCTGTTCGATATGAAGCTCGAGGTAGGCCGCTGCGTTTTCCAGCTCCTTGTGCGCTTCGTGCATGGTGTCTAAGTCCACGCCGCAGCGCCGCAAGGCGTCGGGCAGGGTGATGCCGTCCTTATCGGTACGGCCCCGCTCGTCGTCTGGGGTCATGGTCCCGCAACAGGCCGAGGAGCCGAGCAGGCTGCGCCCGAAACGTGCCCCCTCCTCGTCGGCCCAGTCCACCAGGCGCACCGTGACCGGGGGCTTGCCGCTATAGGTTTCGTTCAGATACCTCAGCACCTCGAGCCCTGCCAGCACGTTCAGGCAGCCGTCGAGCCAGCCGCCGTTGGGGACCGAGTCCATGTGCCCGCCGATAATGAGGACCTTGTTGGACTCGCCCTTCAGCGTGGACCAGACGTTGCCCGCTTCATCCATGTGCGTTTCGACGGGAAGTGTGTCGAGCTTTTCGCGGAGCCATGTTCGTGCGGTCAGCCAGGTATCGGTCCAGGCGACGCGCTGCGCGCCGTTTTCATCCCCGGTCAGAGCCCGAAGGTCTTTGAGTTCCGCGACTGTCCGTTTGGGTTCGAGTGCCATAGAAGATTGTAAAGCCAAAAAGGATCGTTGCCCAGCCATCCTTTTGCACTTTATAACCCGCCTATAACCACGCTCCCGGCACACTATGCCATGGCTCGCAGCCAGCGAGTCGGGTAGAGGAACGCAATATAAAGGAGAAACGATGAATAAGGTGCTGCGCTGGACAGGGTTTGGGCTTCTCGGGCTGTTTGGACTGGTGGTTGTGTCAGCTGGGGTTCTGCTTCTTCTGGGGAGCCGTAAACTCACCCGCACCTATGAGGGATCGGACTCGAGCCTCACGCTTCAGGAGAGTCCAGCGCTGGTCTCGAGGGGTGAACATCTCGTCCGTAACGTCTCGCAATGCGTGGGGTGTCACGGCGACGATCTCGGCGGGACGAAGATGATCGACGAGCCCGGTTTTGCCACGATCTACGCGCCAAACTTAACGATGGGCGAGGGCGGCGCGGCACGCACCTTCGCACCTGCCGATTGGAACCGGGCGCTGCGGCACGGCATCTCACCGGAAGGTCGCGCCCTCGCGCCGATGATGCCGTCCGAGGCTGCACAGAACCTGAGTGACGCCGACCTGAGCGCCATCGTTGCCTATCTGAAAAGTGTTCCCCCTGTCGAACGTTCATCGCCGCAGCCCCGCTACGGCCTGCTGGCCAAAGTCTTGGTCGGCGCGGGAGCATTCCCGCTGGCCCCCGATCTCGTCGCTGCAACGCCGCGTCTCGAGTCCATCCCGCTGCAAGGGGAGACCGCTGCGTACGGCGCTTACCTCGTGAATATCGCGGGGTGCACCGTTTGTCACGGGACCGCGCTAACGGGTGCAAAAGACCCCGCTGAACCGGGCGTGACGACACCGAACCTTGTCTCGAGCGCAGCGACGTGGAGTGCCCGCGAGTTCGAACAGGCGCTGCGCACAGGGCAAACGCCCGACGGCCGAGCCATTGACCCAGAGTTGATGCCCTGGCCCGGGTACGCGGGGATGACGGACGCCGAACTCAGCGCGATTCACCGCTATCTAGAGTCCTTTGGTGAATAAGAAGGAGAGGTTGTTTTGTGGCACAGAGTTCTGCTCTGTGCCATTGATTATTATTGAGAATTAAGAGTTAGAGTAGCTTTCGGATTTTGGCTTAACTCAAAAGATGGGATAACTGCCAATATCGCAAAAATTATTGCTGATCCCCGTTTGCTGTAAAGGTTGTTAATTTCATCTCTCTTCATTTGTCCTTTTTCTAGTATATACGCGTGGCAGAGACGAAATACTTTGAAATCGACCTTGCTCTCTAAGCCGTTGGAGCTAATTCGCTCGATATACTCCCAAGTCACATCACTTATAAGATTTTCCTTGCCTGTAGATGTAAAAACTGGTTTTCCTTTGAGCGGGAAGATGTACTTTTCCCATACCTCGTTGAAGGTTAGGCTGCCACTACTTTTTGCCCCATGCCGTCATATATCATTTCGTTATTACTAGATCTTGAATTGCCTGTTTCAAGAGGCGACCAATCTTGAATAATTTTTACATCAAGCTTTTCCGCAATGCGCTTTGCATCGTCAGAGACTTTTCCGCTAGTGATTAACAAAGCGCCTTCACATCCATATATGGTTTTTCCTGCAAATAGGTACATGATGTCCTGATAATTGACTTGGCGCTTTTCGTACATTTTTGCTTGTACGGCAATTTTCCCTACTTTTTTTGAAAGAACTATGTCTACCCCGTAATCATAAGATCGAGGGGTAAGTTCAGCTCTATATCCTTGCTTCTCAAAAAAGCTCGCGACAGCCTCTTCAAACTGGATAGGATTCATAAACATAAATGCTTATAGCATTGCGCAAAGCATGCCTGTATTGAATACTTCATAAAAGAGGGAAAGCTTTCTGTTTCCCTCTTTTTAGTTCTGGCGTACTAAGTATATTAAGCCGTTTTAGCTACAGCACGTAGCGCGACAGGTCTTCGTCGTTGGCGATGTCCTCGAGCTTCTTCTTGACGTACTCCCCGTCGATGGTCACGTCGCCAAGGTTTGTCGCGAACGACACGTCTTCGAGAACCGTCTCTAAAACCGTGTGCAGCCGCCGCGCCCCGATGTCCTCGACGTCGGCGTTGACCTGCGCGCTGTACTCGGCAATGGCCTCGATGCCCGTGTCGGTAAAACTCAGGCGGGTGCCGTCGACCTTAAGGAGTTCGGTGTACTGCTTGGTCAAGGAGTGCCGGGGCTTGGTCAGGATGAGCTGGAAATCGCTGGCGGAGAGTTCGTCGAGTTCAACCCGGATGGGAAAACGCCCCTGGAGTTCGGGAATAAGGTCGCTCGGTTTGGAGACGTTGAAGGCGCCCGCTGCAATAAAGAGGACGTGATCGGTCTTGACCGGGCCGTAGCGGGTGTTGACCTGCGTGCCTTCAACGATCGGCAACAGGTCGCGCTGCACGCCCTCGCCCGAGACGTCCGGGCCAGATGAATTCTCGTCGCCCGCGACCTTATCGAGTTCGTCGATGAAGACGATGCCCGAGTTCTCTGCCCTTGCGACCGCTTCACGCCCGACCTCGTCGTAGTCGATGAGCTTTTCAGCCTCCTCGCCCTTTAAGACCTCACGCGCTTCGGGCACGGTGAGCTTGCGCCGGGTGCGCTTTTTGGGCATGAAGTTGCTCATCATCTCCTGGATGTTCATGCCCATCTCCTCCATGCCGGGCATGCTCATGGGTTGCGGGCGCTCGTCTTTTACCTCGATTTCAAGCGTGCGGTCCTCGAGCTTTCCGGTCTTCAGCAGCTCGCGCATCTTGGCTTTACCCTCTTCGGTGCCCCCCGGCAGGAGCTGCTCGAGCAGCCTCTCCTCGGCGTTTAGCGTGGCGCGCTCCTGCACACCCTCTAGTTTTTCCGCCTCGACCATCACGTAAGCGGCCTGCGCGAGGTCGCGGACCATCGATTCGACGTCGCGCCCCACGTAGCCGACTTCGGTAAACTTGGTTGCCTCGACCTTGATAAAAGGTGCCTTGGCGAGGCGGGCGAGGCGGCGGGCGATCTCGGTCTTACCGACGCCCGTGGGGCCGATCATCAGAATGTTTTTGGGCGTGACCTCGCGCTGCAAGTCTCCGGCGAGCTGCCGCCTGCGGTAGTGGTTGCGCAGGGCTACCGCGACCGAACGCTTGGCCTTATGCTGCCCGATGATGTGCTTGTCGAGTTCCTCGACGATCTCTAGGGGAGTCATATTGACGCTCACGACGCTTCCCCTTCGATCATGTCCTCATCGCTTTCGTCCTCGGCTTCTTCTTCGGCAGGTACGCGCAGAACGGTCGCATTGCCGCTCGTATAGATGTCGATTTCAGCGGCGATCTTGAGGGCGCGTTCGGCGATTTCCGGTGCTGCCATATCGCTGTGGCGCAGTAGCGCTAGGGCGGCGGCCTGCGCGTACGGCCCACCCGAGCCGACGGCGGCGACCGGATCGTCAGGTGCGAGCACGTCGCCTGCGCCCGAGAGGGTCAGGATCGTTTCGTGATCGGCGACGATCAGCATGGCCTCGAGGTTCCTTAGCATCCTGTCGGTGCGCCACTCTTTGACCGTCTCGACGGCGGCCTTGGTGAGGTTGCCCCGATACGAGGAGAGGTAGCCCTCGAACTTCTCGAGCAGCGTAAACGCGTCCGAGACGGCCCCGGCAAAGCCCGTCACGACCTTGCCGTCCATCAGGCTCCGTACCTTGACTGCGCCGACTTTAACGATCGTGTCGCCCAAGGTGACCTGACCGTCTCCGGCAATAGCTGTCACGCCGTCCTTGTGGACAGCGATGATGGTAGTTCCGTGCATTCGTTCCATATGAGGAAATCGTAACAGCCCAGAGTTAGAAGGATGTAAGGCAGGATTCTTGATAGAGGGTTTGTGAGGTTTTGTGGACACTACTACTCTTTTGCTCGAGAGCTAAAGCTCGTTCGCTTCGCTCTGATGCACGAGCCTGTCAGTTTAGCGCTCGAGGTACCTGCTCCCTTGAGGTATACCGATAGCACCCCTACACCCGTACAAAACTTTGCACCGTCGTTAAACTAAACGCCTGCTCTCTTCCTTCCGCATATCTGCCAGAGCCCATTGTCTTGCGGAGTGCAGGGCTGGGCGCAGTAAAGAATACCGGGGGGATAATCATGGCAACGTTCGGCAATCGCTTTTTGGTGGTGTATTCCGGGGTTCTCACGCTCGCGTTGGCCCTTATCGTACTCTTGGGCGCAGCCAATATCCGGACTCAGAAGTTCGATGTGCTCGATGTCCAGCGCATCAATATCAGCGAGCCGGACGGCACGCTGCGCGCCGTCATTTCCAATAACGCGCTGCTGCCCGGCGTCATCGTTAAGGGTAAAGAGTACCCGTTCGAGCGGTGTCAGGCGGGGATGGTCTTTTATAACGACGAAGGCACTGAAAATGGCGGTCTTGCCTTCGGTGGGGCCGAGGGCGTGAGCGACGGAATTCTGGCCTTCGATGCGTACGAACAGGATCAGATCGTCACGTTTTTTGGACGCACGCAGGATAACAGCTCTGTCGCTGGGATGAGCATCACGGATCGCCCGAGGCGTAGTATCGCCAAAGATATTCAGGAAATGCCGGAGATCATGGAGATGTCTGAAGACGAGCAAAACGCGCTGATACAGGAGCGAACGGAGCGCGGCTACTACGGGCAGCCGCGCATGTTTGTCGGCAAGCAGGATGACGGCAGCACCGCCGTCGATCTGAAAGATGACAACGGGGTGTCCCGGCTCAGGCTCAGGGTGAGCGCCGAGGGCGAAGCTGTGATCGAGTTTCTCGATGCCGAGGGTCAGGTGACGCGCTCGCTTACGCCGGACGAAAACTAGCTGCACGCCTCACGACAGAAGAGATACAGAAGAAATATAAGGTCAGGGTTGGGAAACTGCCCTGATTTTTGCTTCGCAGCGCCCCCAGGCCAGCGCTAGTTCGTTGGTCTCGAGCCACACGTCGATGTGTCCGGTGATTTTGGCGTTCATGGTGTCGGCGATCGTCAGGGGTGTTTCGGGCACCCAGCCACCGCACCCTTCGCCCGACACCGAGAGGACTTCGACGTGGCTGCCATAGGGTAGGCGTCCAAGCAGGTCGCGGCTCGCTGCGGCGATACCCGGAGCAACGAGCGCGCCGCTGGCGGTGAGGCGCGGTGTGCTGTCGGTTTGGGCCACGTCCGAGGTGTAGGCGGTCATTTCGACGGTCAAGGTCGACCTATCGGGGCTCGAGGCTTGGCCCTCTTCTTGCGATGTCACCGGAACCTTCACGGATGAGACTTTGGTTGCCTGCGGTGGGGCACCCCGGCGGACGCTGAAGTAGGCGCCGAGTGCGGCGAGCAGGACGAGGATGACGATGAGGGCGTTGCGAAGGGGTGCAGTGACCATGACTGCGGCTCATCATACGGGTTGACGGGGGCGGGGGGCTTGGGTAGCGTGAACGCTATGTACTTTCATCCCTTTCGCGGCGGCTACCTCGAGGTCATCGTCGGGCCGATGTTTTCGGGCAAGTCCGAGGAACTTATCCGCCGCGTGACCCGCGCGAGTATCGCCAGGCAGCGAGTACAGGTCTTTAAACCCGCACTCGACGACCGCTACGACCACCTGCATGAAGAGATCGTCGTCGCCTCGCACAGTGGTCGCACGGTGGGTGCGTTCGCGGTTGCCGAAATCGGGGAGCTTGAAGCCGCGCTCGAGGACGACGTGCAGGTCGTCGCCATAGACGAGGGCCAATTTCTGACGCGAGACCTTGTGCGGCTGGCTTCCGACCTCGCCGAAGCGGGTAAGCGGGTCATCGTGGCGGGCCTCGACCTCGACTTTCGGGCAGAGCCCTTTGGCCCCATCCCCGAACTGCTGGCGCGGGCCGAATCCGTGACCAAACTGACCGCCGTCTGCGTGCGCTGCGGCGCAGCTGCGACCCGCACCCAGCGCCTTATCGGTGGGCACCCGGCTCACGTCGACGATCCTGTGATTCTGGTCGGGGCTGCCGAGAGCTACGAACCGCGTTGCCGGGCGTGCCACCGGGTGGTTCGCAAGGAGCGGGCGACGCCGCTTTTTGTCGCCTCGCAATGACGTTCTCCGGGTCGACTATGACCGAACGCCTGTCGCAGCAGCTCGCCTTTATCGGCGAGATCGACAGGCTCAAGAACGTGCTGCGGCGCACCCTGCTTTTGGACGCCTCGAGGGTCGAAAACAGCGCCGAGCACTCCTGGCACCTGGCCATGATGGCGCTGGTGCTGCTCGAGTATGCGCCGGAAGGGACCGACCTCGATCACACTCTCAGGCTGCTTCTCGTTCACGACATCGTCGAGATCGAGGCGGGGGACACGTTTGCCTACGACGCTGAAGCTAATCTCGATAAGGACGCTCGCGAGCAGGCCGCCGCCGACACGCTCTTCGGATTGCTCCCGGAGGCGCAGGGACGAGAGTTGCGCGCCTACTGGGAGGAGTTCGAGATGGGGGAGACGAACGAGGCGCGCTTTGCCAACGCGCTTGACCGTTTGCAGCCCTTCTGGCACAACCTCCATACACAGGGCGGAACCTGGCGGCTGCACCACGTGACAAAACCGCAGGTGCTGGCGCGGATGGAGCCGATCTCTCGAGGCCTCCCTGAGTTGTGGTCCGTGGTACAGGGGCTTATCGACGGGGCTGTGGCTGACGGGATTCTGGCGGAAGGGAACGCATGATGCTGGGGGCGTTTCATGAAGAATTCGAGGCCACAGGCGACGTGCCCCGCGACGTGGTCCGGTTCTTGCACGCTCATGGCGACGCTGCGACAGCTCGGCACGTCGCCCAGGTAGCAACGAAGGCCAGGGAACTTGCAGAGCGGTTCGGCGTCGATAAAGAGAGCGCCGTGGTTTCAGGCTTTCTCCACGATGTTAGCGTAGTCATCCCCAACGACGAGCGAATCGCCTTTGCCCTCGAGCACGGGATAGAGGTCTTGCTTGAAGAGCGGAAGCTGCCGATGATTGTGCACCAGAAGCTCTCTTCCCTCATGGCGAGGGAGCTGTTCGGAGTTCATGACGAGCCCCTTCTAAGCGCCATCGGTTGCCACACCACGCTTAAAAAGGACGCGTCCGCGCTCGACAAGGTGGTGTTCGTCGCAGACAAGATCGCCTGGGACCAGCCGGGAACGCCGCCTTATT
>JBMDWS010000220.1:0-1726 GCA_048594695.1 Truepera sp.
CCTGCGCCCCTGACAGAGCACGAATGTCCCCTGCCATTTCCGAGAGGTCGTCCTTAAACTGATGCCCTCTATCCTCGAACGTCCGCACCGTCGCCTGCGGCAGCTTGTCAGCGTAGCGGGACTGATGCGCGAACGGCACCCATTCGTCGTCGCGGCTGTGATAGAGAACGATCGGCAGGTCTGTCGGCAGCTCGAGGTGCCAGCCTTCGGGCAGCGCGTAGTCGTCAACCTCCCAATCGGCCTCGCCCCAGTAGGGTGCTGCAGCCAGAAACACCCCGTTGGGGCGCAGGCCCTCTTCGACCAGGGCTTTGAGAAGAAGCGACGCGCCGAACGAGTGTCCTGCTAAAACCACCTCATCACCAAGTCCAGCGAGTTCCTCGAGAATCCGGGCTTTCCACGCTGCGTACACGGGCGCGTCCTCGTCTGGCATCTTCGGGTAGTGGACGGTGTAGCCCTTGCCCAGCGCCCGTTGCAGGCTGGCAGCCAGCTTGCTGTCCTCGTCGTAGGCGCCCGCCCCACCGCCCTGCATAAATAAAACATCCATCTAATTCCCCTCCAGTTCCTGCCTCACGGCCTTAGGCAACCCGCGCACCACGAGCGCGTAGGAATCGCTCGCCAGTCCCGCGAGCATCGTGTCCGACGCGTCACCGCCCAGGTCGACCGTGAGCCAGTGACGTTTGTTCATATGGTAGCCGGGTTTGACGGAAGCAAACTGCGACACGAGAAGTTCACCGTCCTCGGGCAAACATTTGAGCGTGACAGACGGCGATTCAGCCTGCTCCACGAGCGCGAACATCTTGCCTCGCACCTTATAGACGAGCGCACCCGGACCGAACGGATACCCTGCGTCCGAACCCGGAAAGGAGTCGAGGTAGGCCTCGAGGTCAGCCTGCTTCATCATCCCCTCCAAACGCCAGCCCCCGTTCGCGGAGCGCCAGACGGAGAACGCCCAGCGCTTTCGACCCCACACCGTGCAGCTTGGCAAGTTCCGTTTCACTCGCGCCGTCGAGATTCTCGAGCCGCGTGTAGCCCGCACCGGAGAGCGCCCGCAGCGCCGGAACAGGGATACCCTTGGGAAAACTGAACGACAGCCCGCGCGCTTCAAGTGTCGTTTTGAGAATCCCCAGCGCCTTCGGCCCCATGCCGTGAAGCCCGGCAATCTCGCCTTCGGGCACATCGGCGAGCGCCTCGAGCGTCGTGTAACCCGCGTGCTCCAGGGCGCTCCGCGCCGGATTACCAATACTTTTGGGAAAACCCTCCGCCATCACCCCTCCTTCAGAACGCGAAAACGCAGATGCGTGACACCCTCACCCTCCGTGATCCCGGTGCGCTCGAGGTCGGCCTTCAGGCCGTCAAACAGCCGCAAGCCCGCGCCAAAAAGACGGGAGACGACGTGCAGGTGAACCTCATCGACAAGCCCCGCCCGCAGAAACTGCTGCGCCACGGAAGCGCCCCCGGCGATGCAGACATCCCGCGTTCCGGCCTCCTCTCTGGCCCGCGCCAGCACGCCTTTTAACTCTCCCGACGCGAAATGAAACGACGCCCCGTCCCGCTCGACGGATGGGAGTGCTTTATGCGTGAGGATGATATGCGGCACCTTGTAGGGCGTGTCGAAACCCGCCTCGAGCGCCGCCGCGTCGCCACCGAACGCACGTTTGCCCATGACCATCGCGCCGATCTGCCCCATCAGCCCGTCGATGACAGTCTGGCTCGCGGGCGACGGGGC
>JBMDWS010000221.1:0-9235 GCA_048594695.1 Truepera sp.
GCCGTCCGGCAGGGTAGAGAGCGCCCCTTCGCCGCAGGGCAGACCAACGGTCGTCGGCTCACGGACGCGGGCCAGAAAGGTCTCGAGCAACCCTTGGGCGTTCGCGGGCTGAGCGGTCAGCGCAACCACGCCACCCCGCTCAGCCACCGCTTCACGCGTCTTATCGCCCACCACCCCGATCTTTGGGTCGATCCCGGCGAGGGGCAGACCGAGATCCGTCCACGCCGAAACCGCGCTGCGGCTGGTAAACAGCAGCCAGTCGCAACCCAATAAGGCTCTGGCGTGCGCCGCGACTGCTGGTAGAGGCTCTGTACGGATGAGGGGCGTGTGCCTCACCTCGAACCCTGCCGATACCAGGACCGCCTCGAGACCCTCAAGCCTGCCTTCCCCGTGGGTCAGCAGAACATTCATGCCTTGGCGTTCACCGGGCTTACGGTGTGGCAGGCGAGGGTCGCCCAAGGGCGTCGTAGGCGAGCATGGCGACGTGTTCTGACGACGGGTCGGAGGCCATGATGCGCCGCCCGTCGTACCAGGCGGTCAGCTGCAGCTGCCCGTCCACGTAGACGGCGTTCGCACCGAGTGCCAGCTGACAGCCGCCCTCGAGCATCGCCATGAGGCCGCGCTCGGCGGCAACGGTTTTGTAGCTCGGCGGGTGGTGAAGGTCGGTCAGGAGCGAAGCAAGCTCATGGTCGGTGTCGCGAATCTCGAGGGCCAGTGCACCTTGCGCCGGAGCCGGGACGAACACTTCGGGCTCGAGCCAGCGCACCTCGAGGTCCGAGAGGTCGAGCCCCAGCCGCGCCAGCCCCGCAGCCGCGAGGACGATAGCGTCGTAGTCGCCGCTGCGGAGTTTCGTCAGGCGCGTCGGCACGTTGCCGCGCAGCTCGAGCAGGGTCAGATCGGGGCGTAAGTGAGAAAGCTGCGCCTGACGCCGCGCCGCACTGGTTCCAACGGTGGCTCCGACATTCAGAGGCAAATCCTGGGCTGTTCCGTCGAAGGCTTCCGGGCGAACGAGCAGCACGTCGCGGGGGTCTTCGCGCTCGGTGACGGCGGCCAGCTCGAGCCCCGCCATCCGCGCACTTGGCAGGTCCTTGTGCGAGTGCACGGCGATGTCGGCGTCACCCGCGAGAACCGCGTCCTGAACGGCTTTGGTAAAAAAACCTTGCCCCGGCATGAGGCGAAAGGGCGTGCCGTCGGCCTGGGTCCGGTCGCCCTGCGTTTCGATGAGGACGAGTTCGGCGGCGTGCCCAAGACTCTCGAGACGGCCCTTGACCCAGTTGGCTTGCCAGAGGGCTAGGTCGCTCCGGCGCGTGGCAATGCGCAGCGGGCTAGTCATGTGTTTGGTCATGTGCCCTGCTCGGCCCAAGCAAACCCGCCTCGACCAAAAAGGTTTCGGCGACCTCGAGGCCGTGGACGCGGGCGACGGCTCGCAGCCCCTGAATGGGTACGTGGGCGAAGCGGTGCGCCAGCCGCTCGGCTTCTTCAAGCGACGCGCTTGGCAGGGTGAGCTGCACGGTTTCCAGGTAGCGCTGCCGGAGACCGGTGATCGCCGGAGCGAGCTGGCGTTCGGCCCAGTTTTCCAGGGCCAGCTCGAGTTCGCGCTGCAACACCTCTTCAGCTTCAGCGAGGCGGAGAGAGAGCGTTTCACGGCGCTGCTTGCCCGCGTCTTGCAACGTGTCCACGTCGAGCACCGTGAGACCGGGTGTCTGGGCGACCTCTTCCTCGACGTTGCGCGGGATGCCAAGGTCGACGATGAGCTTGAGCCCTTGCAGGCGTTGCAGGAGTGGCGTGTCGATAAGGTTGCGTACTGGTGTAGCGCACACCAGCGCGTCAAGGGCCGGGGGAGCTGCCAGAAACGCCTCGAGGCTCGAGCTTTTTGCGCCGAGATGCTTGGCGAGCTGCCGCGCCCGTTCCACACTGCGGTTGACGATAACAAGATTCACGCCGCGCTGAGCTACAAGTGCTTTTGCGGCGAGTGCGCCCATCTCTCCGGCCCCAAGGACCGCGACGTTGCCGCCTTCGGGCAAGAGGCGCTCGAGTTCAGGCCGCGCAAGGCTGAAAAGTGACGTGTTTATCGGTGCGAGCGCGACCGTGCGGCGCACCTTCTTGGCGATTTTGAGGGCTGTTTGAAAGGCGAAGTTCGTCGTCGGCCCGGTGCTGCCTGCCTGCTGGGCGCTCGAGAAGGCTGCTCGTACCTGCGCCATGATCTGGTCTTCACCGGGATTCAGTGAGTCGAGCGAGGTGGCGATGCGGGTGAGCTGCTCCAGCGCACCGTCGCCCGTGTACGCGTAAGGACGAAATTCGGGCGTACCGCTCGAGAGAGCCTGACGCGCCTGCAGCACGTCCATCCCCTTCGGGAGCGCCACCACGAGGTCGCAGCGGTTACAGGTGAGGATCGGAACCCACTCGGTAAACCCTGCGTCAGCCGGGACGTTTTGAACCTTTGCGTAGGTGTTTTGCCAGGCCTCGAGGGCGGCTGCGCCGCCACGCCTGTGCGAAACACCGATGAGTGCGAGTCGTTCCACACCTCTCAGCATAATCGGAACGATTTTTAGGGAGTGTCATAGAAGTGTCACGGGATGATCAGGGCGATGACTGGCACCAAAGATACTTGCATTGGTAGTTTGAGTTATGAACTTTTACCAAAGAGTCGTCTCGCGCTTCGCAGTGGGTTTTCTCTTCCTGGCTGTAACCCAACCCCCCCTCTTGGCCCAAATGCCGCTCTCTTCCCGTTGCTCGCTTCAGTCTTCTACAGGTCGTGCGAACGTCGACTTGGACCTCGAGCTCGTTGCTGAGGGCTTCGAGCTTCCGGTGCATGTTACAAATGCCGGAGATGGGAGCGGTAGGCTCTTCGTCGTCGAAAAGCCGGGGCTTATTCGGGTTATAGATGGCGGCAACATTCTGGAAAGACCCTTTTTGGATGTGCGGGACCGCGTCGCCACCGACGTCGAGATGGGTCTTCTGGGGTTGGCGTTTCATCCCGACTATGAAAAGAACGGCCGCCTCTTCGTTTTTTACAGCGAGACAACAACAGGTAGCTCAGTTGTAGCGGAGTATCGAGTCGATCCGAATGATTCCAATCGTGCTCTACAAGAGGAAAAGCGCATTCTTGTCGTAACACAGCCCAGTACTCCTGTTCACCGTGCCGGGCAGATCACTTTCGGAACCGAGGGTTATCTCTACATTGCTCTAGGCAACGGCGGACCACCCGACAACAGTCAGGCGAAAGACAACCTGCTGGGGTCGATCTTGCGGCTCGATGTCGACAATGGCGAGCCCTATACCGTTCCAACGGACAACCCATTTGTCGGGGATGCTGAGATGTTGCCTGAGGTCTGGGCCTACGGTTTTCGCAATCCGTGGCGCTTTTCTATCGATCCGTGTACCGAGCGGCTTTTTGCTGGCGATGTCGGCGACGCGACTCGAGAGGAGATCGACCTTGTAGAGCCTGGCGGCAACTACGGCTTTAACTTTGTCGAGGGGGACGTTTGCTACGTGTATCCGCTCGAGGAAGACACGGCTATTATCGACCTAGTCAGCCGCGTTTGTGCAAAGGCCGCTTTCGAAAATCCGATTTATACCTATGGACATCTTGCCGAAGATCCGACAGGGGGTAATTCGGTTACGGGCGGTTTTGTTTACCGGGGTCGGGCTTTCCCCACGCTTGTTGGGCGCTACATTTTTGCCGATCTTGTCTCCGGTCGGTTCTGGACGTTGACCGAGAAGGCGGGCTCTAAGGCTTCGGCGTGGCGGGTTCATGAAGCCTTGGATTCCGATCTTGCCCCCGTGGCTTTTGGTGAAGACGAAGCGGGCGAGCTTTACGTCGTACATTTTAGTGACAGGCACCTGGGGGCAATTTACCGCGTGGTCGTCAAGGAGTAAGTGCTGAGTGGGGTTGCGCGGCGCTACAACTCGCTTTCGCCACGAATGTCGGGCATGTTGGTGGCCGCGCCAAGCGGATTCGAGACCGCGTGACGCGCCCTCGCCCAGGCGTCCTTGAGCGCGGTTTCTTCAGGGCTGAGTGCCCCTTCGGGCGTGTCGGCGTAGGCGCTGACCTCATCGGCCTTGACCTTGAGAATGTCGTTGAGGACGCGGTGCAGAGCGTTTCTGACCTCGAGCCCCTCGCGGAGCATGTCCTGCATCTCGAGCACGCGGGAGACGAGTTCATCGTGCGTCATCTTTTCGAGGTCTTCGCGGGTGCGCTGCATGAATGTCTCCTCCTACGCTATAGCCTGACACGCCCCCGACAGCTTACGCAACGGCCCTGAAGCGGTGCTTAAGACGCGCCCCGGTAGCGCGCTGTTCTGAGTTCGCTCGCGTAGGCTTCGAGGTCGGGCATCGCCATACGTGTAGCTACCTCTACAGCTTCCTCGACGTCATAAGGAACACGGACGATCTGCACGGCAAAAGGGCCGGGTTCGGTGCTGCCGGGGACGCCCCCCAGCAGCGCGTAGCTTGCTGTCGTCTCGTCGAGCGGGTTGCCGACGCTGCCCGCGTTGAAAAGCGTCTTGCCCTCGAAGACCGTCAGATACGCGTCGTGGATGTCACCGTAGCCGACGACGGTAGGTGGCGCGTGCTCGAAGCCGGTAAAGGACGTGTTCTCGAACATCCCTTGCTGCACCGTGCGGGGTACATTTTGGTGGACGCGGGTGTAGACACCTTCGGCGGAGGCGTGAAAGAGCCGGACGCATCTGCCGCTGAGCAGGAAGTCGATGGTGTGGGGGAGGGCAGCGAGGTAGTCCAGCCGCTCCGCCCCGAGCTGCTCTCGGTGCCATACCGAAGCATCCGAGAAGCTGTTATGAGGACGTGCAAGATAGTCGTCCCAGTTGCCCTTCACAATACCTGCACAGACTTCGCGGCAGCGGTCGGTCACAGCTGCCCCCTCGGGTCCCTTGCCAACAAGATCGCCGAGGCAGTAGATCGTCTGCACGTCTCTTGTCCTAATGTCGTTCAGCGCGGCTTCTAGGGCTGTCAGGTTCCCGTGAATATCGGAAATAATGGCGAGCTTTTCCACTGAAATAAACCCTACCACCACACCGGAACGTGGCAGCTACGACCCTGCCTAACGCCAGGGAAAACCGCTACCACGCCAACCGAACCGTACAAGGCGTAATACGTCGCGGGTGCGCCAAGCGTTTGTTTCCTGAACTGGACGTAAAAAGCGCCAGGCCTGTAGCCGCAAGAGGCCAGACAGCAGGAATAGGCTATGAAAGCCTGTCCAGGTGATCCCGAGGAGTGTGGGTTCAAAACGGTTGAAGAGGAGAAAGAGCGGCCCCGACAGGAGTCCTCCGAGGAACCCGGCCCCGCCCGTGGCAAAGCTGAACATAGCGATAAAGGTCGTACGTTCCTCCTTGGGTGCGCTTGCCAGCGCCAGGTTGAAAATCGCCGGACCGATAGCACCCCAGGCCGCCGCATCGAAAAAAGCGCTGAACCAGATGGGCCAGAGGCGGGTTTCACTCGCCAGCATCCAGGACAGTGGCATGGCGCTCCCGGCAATCGTCGTCCCGATGGCAAGCACGACCTTGTTGCCGTAGCGGTCGGCCACGCGGCCCCAGAGATTGGTCGTGAGGAGCGCTGAGATGGAAGCTATAACGCTCCAGACGGCGATTTCGGTAAAGCTCATTTTCAGATGCTCGATAAAGTAGGTAAAGACGAACGGTGCGCCTATAAAGACTGCTGCGTGCCAGTAGACACCGAAGGTCAGAAAGCGGCGAAAGTTGGCGTTTCGCCAGGGACCACGAAACACGTCCTGGAGCTTTGGTGTTTCGCGCGTGGCTTGGGGTTCGTAATGCCAAAGTAGGGTGAGCGCTGCCAGAATCGCCGACAACACCCCGACACCAAGAACGATCTGAAACCCAAGCGGTGCGCCCGCCCGGTCCAGAAACCAGCCCGCCCCCAGGTTGGCCAGCATGCCGATGATGCCGACGATACCCGCCCGAAACCCGAAGTAGCGTCCACGCTCCGACTCAGGGACCACCCCGCCGATCCATGAACTCCAGAGGGTAGCTGTCGACGCCTGAAAGAGGCTCGAGACCATCACCAGAACAACGATGAAAGCGGGTTGCAGGGCTGCTGGAATGCCCAAAAGCGGCAGGAGTGCAGCCAGAACCCACAGTACGCGCCCCACGAAGGCGGTGAGGGCTGTCAGGACCTTGAGCCGTCCGGTTTTGCCCGCAAAGTAGGCAGCAAAGGGGCTGGCAAGCTGGGCCAGCATCGGGACGCTGGCGATAAGACCAAGCTCGGTTGCAGACGCGCCCAGATGCAGCATGTAGCCGATGATGACGCTGCCTGTCGTCCAGTTGAGAAATGCCTGAACGAGGGCACCCTCGAGAACCGAGAGGCGCATCGTGCGGCGAACGGCGTTTGTTTCGTCTACAGGTTGGCGCTGTGAAACAGATGGTGCGGGTGAAGCGGGTGTTGGAAAGGACGGTGTAAGGGCGGCGGCATCGGCAGGGGGAGGGGGTACAGCCATAATCAGCGGGTAGTGTACTTCAAAAGTGTCAGGAGTACACAAGAATGCACACTTCTTCACATAGAAACCCCTTGAACATTCCGAGCCCTGACTTAAGGTTGCCGAGCAAGGTAATTTGGGCAACGTCTTCGCCTGTGAGGCTGTCTGAGCTATGTATTCAGGTTGGATCGAGACCTAACTTGGTGATGGCGTGGTGGCTTAGCGACTGTGCGCTCACGAAGGGGTTAAAGGTATGGGAGAAAGGGTCCCGGATCTAGAAGAGGCACGATGTTGATGGGAGGCGTTTCATAAGGGTGGACTCGAGCAACGGCCTCTACGGCGTTGCGCAGCTTGGCGACGGAGCAGTAGGTCTCTATTTTGACTTCTTCAGCTTGGGTAACCTGACCTTGTACACCCATAAAGGGTGTGGCTTCCCCTAGTGCCCGCCAGTATCCGGTGATTTGGCTCACCGCAAAGGTATACGTGTAGGGTCCCAATCTACCTGCGCCCGCCTTATCGAGAGCGTCCATGACGGCTTGAAGGTGCGTTTCGGGCGTATGGATTTCTAGTTTGACGTAGTCCTGCAGGAGGGCTAGGGCTGCTGGCGTAGGTGCTGGCATAGGTAATTCTCCTCCGGGTTTTGAGATAAATGGGCAGTCGTGGCAATTTGACATTGTGCCCGATCTCGAGGTCATGCGCTTTACCGCTTTTACAGCCGCTTGAAGGGGCTGCGGGTCCTTTCTTGAGCACCCGCCGAATACTTTCCGCATCTTTACAGGGCTTTGCTTCGATTATGGTTAACTGCAAAGCTTGACTCGCTCATGCCCGGTGAGCTCCAGAAGATAATGAACTGTGCTGGTTACTCAGAAGGAGGATGAATGTGGCCTGTCCCATCTGCGCCTGGCCCAAGGGTGGTGACGATTACCCGCTGCTCCTCGAGACGACTCTCTGGCGCGTCGTTCTGGCGCCCAATCAGGCGCTTCTTGGGCGCTGCGTGCTGCAGCTGAAGCGGCACTTGGGCGACCTCGCGGACCTGACGCAGGCCGAACTCGCCGAGTGGCTGGACCTCGTGGTGCGGCTCGAGCGGGCGCTGCAAGAGGCCTTTGGCGCAACGATGTTCAACTGGTCGTGCTATATGAATCATTCGTACCGCGAAGTGCCCTACGAGCCGCACATCCACTGGTGGGCCGTGCCGCGCTATGAACAGGACGTTTCGTTTGCCGAGCAGCGCTTCACCGATCCGACCTTTGGCGAGCCCTATCCGCACGAGCGCTTCATCACGGTACCGGACGACGTTCGGGAGGCGATACGGGCGCGCTTGCAGTCAGTTCTCGGCACGTAGTGCAGGAAAACGCTCCGTGGGCTGAAAAACGCGTTTAGAACTCCGGAAAAATCCGGGCGACACGCTATACTCGCCCTATGTTCGAGGTTTTTCCTTGTATCGATATTCAGCGCGGGCGTGCCGTGCGGCTTTTAGAGGGCCGCGCCGAGGACGAAACTGTCTACTTTGAAGACCCACTCGAGGCCGCCCACAAGTGGGCCGAGGGTGGCGCAAACTGGCTTCACCTCGTGGACCTCGACGCGGCGTTCGGGCACGGGGACAACCGTGAGGTCATCAGCCGCCTATCGGCAAATCTTTCGTGCAGGCTCGAGGTCGGGGGCGGGGTGCGCGACTTGGCGAGCGCCGAAGCGCTTCTCGCTCAGGTCGAGCGGGTGATTATCGGGACGGCGGCTATTACCGAACCCGAACTCCTTGACGCGCTGCTTTCACGTTATGAGCCGCACCGCATCGCGGTCTCGATCGATGCCCGGAACGGGCTGGTGGCAATGCGCGGCTGGACTGAAACGAGCGCCCTCTCGGCGCGAGAGGTGGCTCGGCGCGTGACCGAGCAGGGTGTCACGCATATTATTTACACCGACATCGCTCGGGACGGGACGCTTATGGGCGTCGATCCGGAGCCGGTCAGCCTCATGCGGGCGGCCTGCCCGCACACCCTCATTGCGGGGGGCGGGGTGGCGAGCGACGCCGATCTCGAGCTCTACGAGAGCCTGGGCCTGGACGGCGCCATCGTGGGCAAGGCGCTCTACGAAGGACGGATCACCTATCCCCGAACTGCCTGAGGTCGAAACGGTTCGGCGCGACCTCGAGCCCTGGCTCACTGGACGGACGATCTTGAGGGCAGACCTTCTCGAGGCTGAATCAGGACCGAAGTACGACGGTCTGGCGCGGGCCATAGGGCAGAAGATTCTAGGTGTGGGGCGGCGCGGTAAGTTCTTGCTGCTCCCCCTGTCATGCAGCGACGAGCTGGTCATTCACCTAGGTATGACAGGGATCATCAGCGCCGAGCCTTTTGCTAAACACACCCGCGTCAAACTGACGCTCGATCCCGGCCCGAAAGACACGCTCTACTTTCAAGACGTGCGTCGCTTCGGGCGCTTTCTGGTTGTCCCGGCGGGCCGCTACGAGAGTTTGCCGACCTTGCACGCGATGGGGCCGGAGCCGTTGGAGGAAGCCTTTAGCACGGCTCGCTTTTACCGATCCCTACAGGCCTCGAGCATGCCCATCAAGACCTATCTGCTCAGCCAGCGGCCCGTATCGGGCGTGGGGAACATCTACGCCGACGAGGCGCTCTGGCAAGCACGCATCCACCCGCTGACGCCGTCGAAAGCCATCTCCAGAGTCAAGGCCACGCGTCTTGCCGAGGCGATTCGTGATGTCTTGCTGGCGAGCCTTAGCGCCAAGGGCACGACGCTGCAGGATTACCGCACTGTCAACGGCGAGGTCGG
>JBMDWS010000222.1:0-4863 GCA_048594695.1 Truepera sp.
CCCCAAGACATGATTTGTCTTTTCGCGCCAGCCTCGGTAGGGTAAAAGCATGAAAATCGCCGCCAGCCCCCTGACTGTCGTGGGCCTCGACCCGGGCCTTGCGAACCTCGGCCTCGGCGCGGTTCGTGAGCAGGGCCGCGACGTGACGTGCCTGGGGAGTCAGCTCGTTCGCACAAGCCCGCAGCAATCGCAGCAGGAGCGCCTCGCGTATCTGTACGACGAAGTGTCCGCCTTCTTTCTCCTTCACAAACCCGACGTGATCGCGCTCGAGGGGCAGTACTTCCATCGCCAGCGCGAAGTGGCCTTCAAGGTGGGTCAGGCGTTTGGCATTTGCCTCCTGGCGGCGGCGCAGCAGGGTATCGGTGTTGTCGAATATGGCCCTATGCAGGTCAAACAGGCGCTCGTCGGGACAGGACAGGCAGGCAAGGCGCAGGTCGCCTACATGGTGAGAGCCATGCTTGGCCTGCGAGAAACACTCGAGAGCCACCACGTCGCCGACGCACTGGCCCTCGCCCTGACTCATCTGAGCTTTCGACAGATTCAGTCTCTGAAATAAACCCCGGCAGACCAGAAAGACAGCTTCCGGTCTACCGACTCATGCAGGGCCTAGGCCTTCTCGGCCTTCTTCTTGACTGGTGCTTTCTTAGCCTTCGACGTTTTGTCCTTGGTCGCACCCGCCTTGCTCGACGCTGCCGTTTTCGTTTTCTTGGGGGAGGCCGTTTTTTCTTCGACCAGCGGCGCGGCGGACGCTTCTACTGGCGCGAGCGCCGACCAGTCTCCTTCGGCCTTGACTTCTGCAGCACTCAGGTCAGTCATGACTTTGCTGTAGGCTCCAAGCGTCTCCCCTTCCGCGTCTTGGAGTAGCGCGTAGGCGAGCGGGCGCACCGTCAGCTCACGGTAAGCGTCGGCGTCGAAGCTGCCAGCATCGGTAACCTTCGCATAGGTTCGGGCGTTAGCATCTTCCGTCAGACGCTCCAAAAGGGCCGTCGCCCCCTCACCGTAACTCGGGCCGAAACGCTGCAACAGCGTAACCAGAAGTTGCGCCCGTGCCGGGTCGGCGTTGCCCGAACCCGCAAATGTGTCATAGATAAAAGGCTCGAGCCGCAAACCGTTCGCGTTCACGCCTGCACGTTCCAGAGCGCCCAGAACGAGCGCGACATAGAGCGTCCCGCTCCCGGCGTCGGACAGTTTGCTGCTCAGTTCACCCTCGATGGCCTCACGCTGAGGGGCGTCGGGGGCAAGCGTCTCGAGAGATGGCAGGGCGATGAGGTGCGTGAGTTGCGTAGCAAAGGTCGTATCGGCGTCAGGTGAGGCCCCGCAGCGCTCTAGGAGCGTCCCCAAACGTGCGGGCAGCGCCGCCTCGAGGTCGGCCTGCTGCTGCTGCCCACGCTCGCTACGCAGCGTGCGAATGACCTCAGCACTTACCACCTCGCGAAAAGCGTGGTGAATGGGCTCGAGCTCGGCGGCGCGAAGTTCTACCTCGATATCGTGGACGCCGCGCCCGTCGAGGCGATCGTGCAAGTGTGCGTAGCGTCCGTCGTGGTCGTGGTGCTCCTTGAAGTCCAGAAAGACTTGGTATTTAAAGGCGTCGAGCTCGAGCGCCATCCCACCCTGCAGGTCGTGGCTCCGGCGCAGAAAAGACAGGCCCGATACCTGATCGCGGAAGGTCACGAAATCGTCCGGCCCGGCCCGCAATCCAAGCGCCTCGACGAGCGGCAGTGGTCCCTGTCCCACTTTGGGGAAAGCCTCGCGGATCCAGCCCTGCGCCCGTCCGAAGGTGTTGTTGAAAGCCACCAACGAGGCCTCGCCACCACTCCGGTTCGAGTAGACGTACACGTTTTCGTCGACCCCGTGCTCGGTCTGAAGGTCATAAAGCTGGAAGTTCTCGACCGCCGCAAACTGCCCGCGGCGGTGCAAGAGTGGAAAGATTTCGCGGCGGTGACGGTCGATGAGCCAGCCGTCCGGCTCCTCGTCGAGCTTGGCGCGGCGGTATTCCATCCCGTACTTCTCGGTGTAGCCCTCGACCTGACCGTGCCCGAACATCGGTAGCCCTGGCATGGTCGCCATCATCACGGCGACACCGAAATATTTGTCATCCTTGCCGAACTGCGCGACCGCCGTCTCTTCGTCCGGGTTGTTCATGAAGTTGACGAAGCGCTGCAAGATGCCGGGTTCGTACTCGAGCACGTTCTTGATCGACAAGCGGTACTTGGCGTTGTCCTCGTTTTTGAACATGTGCATGAAGGCGCTGTTGTAGACGCGGTGCATGCCCAGCGTCCGGACGAAGTAGCCCTCCATCATCCAGAAGGCTTCGGCCAGGAGCAGTGTGTCCGGGACTTCCTGCGCTACCCGGTCCACCACCTCGCGCCAGAATTCAAACGGAATGGCCTGGTCGAAGTCAACGGTCGGCATGGAGCCGTACTGCGCCCTCGAGGCGATCGCACCGCCCGAGCCGGGCTCTGGATACCAGAGCCGCTGGATGTGCTTTTTGGCGAGCGTCATAGCGGCGTCGAACCGGATGATCGGCGAGAGTCGAGCGACGTGCAGAATCGTCTGGATGACCGCTTCACGCGCGTCGGGGTTGAGATAGTCGATCTGAGCCGTATCGTTCCAGGGCATCGAGGTGCCGTCGTTACCGTGATAGATATAGCGCATGTGTCCGGAGTCGCGGTCGAAACGCTTAAAGACCACCGCCGCGTCCGACGAATCGTAGTAGTGGTCCTCGATCTGAATCCCGACGCGTCCGTCTTGCGACAGGTCGGGACCATTAAAGCTGTAGCTCGGGTAGGGCGGGTGATCGAGCTGCAAAAACCACTCCGGATGCTCGACGACCCACTTGCCGTCCACGCCTACGTGGTTCGGCACCATGTCCGAAGCCATACGGATGCCGCGTTGCCAGGCCCGCGCCTTGAGATTCTCGAAGGCTGCAAAGCCGCCCAAGTCCTCGGCGATGACGTAGTCATAAAGGGAATAGGCCGAAGCCACCGCGTCGGGGTTACCGCGCAGGTTCTTGATGGTTTTGGAGGCTTTCGAGCGCTCCCAGAGGCCGATCAGCCAGAGACCGGTAAAACCGCGCGCGGCAAGTTCGTCGAGTTCCTCATCGGGAATCTGGTCAAGCCGACTGATCTCCCAGCCATACTGCTTGGAGAGTTGCCCGAGCCACACGAAGGTGCTCTTGGCAAGCATCACCACGCTCGGCATCCAAGACGAGTCCTGCGAAAAGCGTTCGTACTCCTCGGGAACGAACGCGCCTCCCTGGGCCGCGTAGCCCGCCGGGTCTAAGACCTGCGCGGGACCGGGGCCACCGGCAAAGCCCGGCTTAGACTCCTCGCGCAGCGTATCGCTCGCCAGCAGCAGCTCACCCAGCAGGTCCTCGAGTTCACCCCCGAGAAATTCGTCCCAAGTTTCCCGGAAGTGCGCGAGCTGACCCGAGAGCGAACTCGGTGAGGCGTCGATGGGTGCGCGCAAGGCAGCGAAAAGTTTAAGTCCGCTCCCCCCCACCTCGGGCTCTCCGGCGAAGAAGGTTTCTAGTCCGGTAAGGACCTCGCGGTAGTGCGTTTCCTGCAGGTCGCTGTCGTCAAAAAGGTCACTCAGGCGTCCGAGGGCCGGGTTGTAGTTGGCGAGGTGGAGCATGAGAAGCCCCTCGAGCACCACCTGGCGGTTCGGCACCGTGTTGCCCGTGGCCCCTGTCGAGGAACCACTCAAATAGACGTCCGGCGTGAGCACACCCTCCGCGACCACCCGGGGTGGAAAGGTCGCCACGAAGCGTCCCAGCGTGCGCTGCAGGTCGCTGCGCCCGAGGCTCCGCTCAAGGGTACGGTAGGCGCGCGTCAGAAGCTGGGGATCGTTGACTTCCAAGTAGCGCGCTACCACCCGCCGTAAAAGCTCCTGAATGAGCGCAGAGGCGTAAAGTTCGCCCCCCTTGATACTCGTCTCGGGAAAGCGCACCGCGTCGCGCACCCGGTTGATATGGGCAGCGAGACCCTGCGCCTCCCTGGAATTCGCTACCAGCAGTCCCCAGTGCTCGGCCCGTACAGCGTCGTCGAAGGCGTAGCGCGCCTGAGCGGACCCGCGAAGCGGCAGTTCAGGCGTGCTGCGGCCCCGGCGGAAAAAATAGCTCTCCATAACGTCCTTTCGTACAAAAGGCAAACAAGCGTACACAACCTGCATCCGAGATCGGCGATCGCGTACATTCTCTCTGCGCTGAGCTTAGCATGTGGCGCAAGGAGGCGAAATGGTACCTAGAGCCACGCGGGGGCGGGCAAATCAGGTCGAAACGCTAAAAGCGTGGCTCGAGCGGCGTGGGGCAGTCATCGCAGTTTAGAGACGAGAAGTAAACCTTCGGATAAGCGAGACCCTTTTGCGTCAGCGCGCAGCCCCTCACCGCCGTCAATGCAACTTCTAGGCAGGATTTCAGGAGCGCACGAGGCCGTACCTTCAAAGCTGGGTGAACCGGTCAAATCCTTCTCACCCGGGGCGGTATAGTGAGCGCATGAGCCGACTTGCTCCACCCAAACGCTGGTCTAGGGCCATCATCCTGAACGTTCGTCCGAACGTCGACGGCGGTCGCTACCCCATCAAGCGCATCACTGGCGAACCCGTCGCGATCAGCACCGACATCATCGCCGACGGTCACGACGTTGTCGCGGCCGAAGTCGTCTACGGTCCCGAGGGGGGCGACACCCAAAACGTGCGCCTGCACCCTGCGGGCAACGACACCTACGAGGGCACTTTTTTCGTCGGTGAGATCGGTCACTGGCACTACCGCGTCCGCGCCTGGGTAGACGGCTTTGCCACCTGGCAGGCGGTCTTCAAGCGGCGCGTAGAAACGGGCAGCGAACAGGCCGAACTCGATACTGAACT
>JBMDWS010000223.1:0-2762 GCA_048594695.1 Truepera sp.
GTGAGATCTCGGGAACGGGTGCGGGTCGGTAGGTTTCAGGCCCGACGACCGGCACCGATTCGATGGGGGAGGCGCTTGCCCAAGTGAAGATCGGCACGAGCAGCGCAGCGAAAACGCTCATGAATTCACTATGCCATCTGCCCATGAGTGCGCATTGAACACGCCGAGTTCGCAGCCTGGCGCGATTTGTGCGGTTTATGCGTGGGTATAGACTCGAGGTCCAGGAGGTTTTCATGGAATACCGCGCGCTCGGTCGTACCGGCGTCAAGGTCAGCCCGCTCTGTCTGGGGTGCATGATGTTTGGCGGCGCGACCGAACCCGAAGAGTCGTACAACATTATCGACAGGGCTCTTGATGCAGGCATCAACTTCATCGACACCGCCAACGTCTACAGCCGGGGTCGCAGCGAGGAGGTCACGGGCGAAGCGCTCAAGCGTAACGGTCAGCGCGACCGGGTGATCCTCGCGACCAAGGTGCACGGCGCGATGGCCGACGACGATCCAAACGCGCAAGGGAACAGCCGCCGTCACATCGTCGCTCAGTGCGAGGCCAGTCTGAAACGCTTGCAAACGGACTATATCGACCTTTATCAGATCCATCGCCCTCAGCCCGACGTGCCGATCGACGAAACCCTGCAGGCGCTGGATGATCTCATTCGCAAGGGCTACGTGCGCTATATCGGGACCAGCACCTTCGCCTCGTGGCAGCTCGTCGAGGCACTCTGGGTTGCCAAGGAACTCGGCCTCAACCGTTTTATCTGCGAGCAGCCGCCCTACAACCTGCTCGACCGCCGCATCGAACGCGAACTGCTGCCGATGGCGCAGACCTACGGCTTCGCCACCATTCCCTGGAGTCCCTTGGCGGGCGGGCTGCTGAGTGGGAAATATAGCCGCAGCGCCCCACCCCCGGAAGGTAGCCGCTACGCCCAGGCCAAGGAGGGTTCACCACAGCAAAAACGCTGGACGGATCAGGCGTTTGGCGTGATCGAGGGCCTGGAGGCGCTTGTAACCGACAAGGGTTGCAGCATGTCTCAGTTCGCTCTAGCCTGGTGCGCCGCGCAGCCGGGGGTGACGAGTCCGATCATCGGACCGCGTACAATGGCGCAGCTTACCGACAACCTCAAAGCGCTCGAGGTCACCGTGACGGAAGAGGACGAGGCCCGCGTAGATGATCTCATCGCGCCGGGGACGATGGTATCGCCCTTCTACGAAGCCAATTTTGGCCCGCACCCCTACCGCTAGCGTGAAAGGCTCAGAGTGAAAGTTCTCTTTATCGGTGGTACGGGCGTCATCAGTTCGGCCTGTTCGGCGCTGGCCCTTGAGCGCGGGATGGACCTCTATCTGCTCAACCGGGGACAGAGTTCGCGGCCCATCCCCGAGGGCGCACACGTTTTGCAGGGCGACGTCAGGGACCGTGACTCGGTGCGCGCAGCGCTTGCTGAACACACCTTCGACGCCGTGGTGAACTGGATCGCCTTCACGCCGGAACAGGTGAAGCAAGACCTCGAGCTGTTTCGGGACAGGACCAGGCAGTACGTCTTCATCTCCTCGGCCTCGGCCTATCAGACGCCGCCGGTCACACTGCCCATCACGGAATCCACGCCGCTCGCCAATCCGTACTGGCAGTACTCGCGGGACAAGATCGCCTGTGAAGACCTTTTGGTACAGGCCTACCGTGACGACGCCTTTCCCATGACGATTGTCCGTCCCTCACATACCTATGACCCCACGATGTTGCCTGTAGACGGGCGCTACACGGTTGTGGACCGGATGCGCCGGGGCAAAAAAGTCATCGTTCACGGGGACGGCACCTCGCTCTGGGTGTTGACGCACCATCGCGACTTCGCCAAGGGATTCGTGGGGCTACTTGGCAATTCGCACGCCATCGGCGAAGCGTTTCACATCACCTCGGACGAACTGCTGACCTGGAACCAGATCTATGAGATCGTCGCGGGAGCTGCCGGAGCGCGTGCCGAGATCGTCCACGTCCCCTCAGAGCGAATTGCGCTTTACGATAAGCGGTGGGGCGACGGGCTTTTGGGCGATAAGGCGCATAGCGTCATCTTCGACAACAGCAAGATCAAGCGGGTCGTACCGGACTTTGTGGCGACGATTCCTTTCGTACAGGGTGCGGCGGAGATCATGGCCTGGCACGACGCCGATCCCAGCCGGCGCACTGTCGACCCCGAGCGGGACAGTCTGACTGACACGATTATCGCGGCGCAGGAGGGTGTGCAGCCGAAGAACTGAGCGAAGCAGCGCGCATGCTTCGGTCGTGGCGGGACACCAGGGTGTCCCGCCATTTTTTGACTACGGGTGACGCCGCTAGAGCTCGAGCCTGCCTGACGCTCAGCTTACATTGCCTCCTTAGACTCGCCTCCTGAGTGCAGCTTCACTCCTATTCCGAACTGGAGGCCATGCAATGTCCAAACTCGAGTCCAAGGTAGAGCCCAAAACTCAGCAAAGTCTCTGGCATAAACTCCTCGATCAAAAGCTCTCCCGCCGCGCCATGTTGCAGGGTGCAGCGGTCGCAGGGATCGCTTCGGGTCTCAAGGTCGTTGAGGCGCAAAACGCCCAGCCCGGCCTCTCGCACGCCGCCAACGGTGCGCCGACCGACCCCGTGACGGGCGCGGCGGCGCAAAAGCCGCCCTTTACGCCCATTGCGATGGACTTCGAGGACACCCTGACCCTGCCCGAGGGCTTTTCCTACCAGATCCTCGCGCCCTGGGGCGAAGCTCTCAACGATGCGGGCGACACGGTCGG
>JBMDWS010000224.1:0-7152 GCA_048594695.1 Truepera sp.
CGGAAGGCTTTATCGAACTCTCTCGCCTCGAGGCTGACGGGAATATTTGTCTCTTTGTTGTAGACAATCGCGGGCAGGCGACCAGCCCCGATCAGGGCGGTTGCGCCGCCGGGCGTGCGTTTCTGGGCGGATACTTTCATCTTTTCCTCCTAAGGCGCGAGCGCCTGAATAGCTAGGCCTTAAACCCGTGGGTTCGTGGTCAGGTCGTAAAGAGCGAACTGACCGACGAGTTGTCGTGGACGTTTTGAATGGCATTGGCGATAAGGCCCGCGACCGAGAGGACCTTGATCTTGTCTAGGTCGCCCCGGTAGGGAATCGTGTCGGTAACGAACACCTCGCTGATGGCGGGGTGGGCGAGGCGCTCGAGGGCGGGCGAAATAAAGACCGGGTGCGTAGCGACGACGCGAACGTCAGGCTGCGCGCCGAGCTCTAGGAGTGCCTCGACACCTGTCTTGATGGTGCTCGCGGTCGAGATCATGTCGTCGGCGATGATCGGGCGCATCCCCTTGACGTCCCCGATGACGTGCGTGACGGCGGTTTCAGTCGGGCTGTTGCGGCGCTTGTAGAGAATGGCGATGGGCAGGCCGAGGTGGTTGGCAAGGCGGCGCGCCTCGGTAGCGCGGCCCACGTCCGGCGACACCACGACGGTGTTGCTGAGGTCCTGAGCTTCCAAATGTTTGCCCAGAATGCCAAGCGCTGTAAGGTGATCGACTGGCACGTCGAAAAACCCCTGGAGCTGTCCAGCGTGCAGGTCCACGCTGATTACGCGGTCGACGCCCGCTTTCTCGAGCATGTTGGCGACCAATTTGCCGGTAATCGGTTCGCGCGGTTGTACCTTCTTGTCTTGCCGGGCGTAGCCGAAATAGGGGATGACGGCGTTGATTCGCCAGGCCGAGGCGCGCCGGAGCGCGTCAACGAAAACGAGCAGCTCCATGAGCGTATGGTTGACCGGCGAGCAGGTCGACTGGACGATATAGCAGTCCGCGCCGCGCACGGATTCATCGATCTGAACGCGCGATTCGCCGTCGGGGAAGCTCGAGGCGTGCCCCTGCGAGAGTTCGCCACCGAGGTGCTTGGCGACCGACGCCGCGAGGTCGGGCGTCGCGCTGCCACTAAAGATCCTCAGCTCGTCACCGATCATCGTGCGAACCTTCTAACTGACAGGGGGTAAACCAAGGCCAACCTCACAAATAATCTCTTTACAGCGCTGCTCGCCCACGTCGCCACAAAAAAACTGCCGCGGGCTTTACCGGCAGCGAGCAGAGTGCCAACGGCGAGTATACACAATATTGTCTCGTCGGGGCAATCGCATAGGAACGCTAAAGCCGTTGGCGAACGGAGGGGGGGCGATTTAACGTAAGATGACCTCGTGAACGACAGAGCCTTCGTACTCCTCCTGGCGCTGCTGGCGCTCCTCAGTCTGTTCGTAGCGCCCTGGGCAGCGATCAACCGGGAAACCGGCGCACGCGGAACGGTGCTGGTCCTGCCGGCTCAGACCTACGATTTTACCGGACGTACCGACCCGGTGCCGCTACCGCAGGGCGGAACCGTGCTTGCACTGGCCGCGGGATCGCTCATCGTTATAGCAGGAGCGGCTATCCTCAAGCGGCGCGGCCTGCGAAACGGTGTGTGGCTGCTTGCGGGAGCGGCGCTTATGGCGACCGTCGTCTGGGGAAGTCTGGCAGTGCGTCAGGCAACGCAGGGGGCGCAGTATTCGGCGCTTCTCTCCGACGCTCAGGAGGAGTTGCAGGATCCAGGTCGCCGGGTAGACGTGGCGGCGCTTGAGGATGTCATCGAACGGGCCGACACACTCGCGACACCCGACCTACTGGTTGCCCTGCAGGACGCCGGGCTCAGGATTCGCCAGCTTCCTTACGAGACGACGAGTGTGGGTCTGGCGGCGGGGCTCAGTTTTATCGCCGCACTGCTGGCGCTGCTCTTTGGCCTCCGGCTGGTGCCGGCGCTGGGGCGGGGGCTCGAGCGCGTGGCTGCTGCTGTTGCTGTCCCCGCAACCTCGATTCTGCTGGCGCTGCTGGCTGCTGCTGTCGTCGTCTTCGCCCTACAACCGACGCCCCTTGGCGACGACGTGACAGTCTCGGGTCTGTTGATGTATCTGGCGGGGCGACTCGACGTGCTTTGGTACGCCTATCAGAGCCTCTTCGCAACCTCTCTGACGACGCCCGAGGGCCTGATGGAGGCGCTCAAGTTCGCCACGCCGCTCATCTTTACCGGTCTGGCGGTGGCGTTTTCCTTCCGGGCAGGGCTTTTTAATATCGGGGCGCCGGGGCAGATGGTGCTGGGCGGCATCTTTACCATGCTGGTCGGGGTCTACATGCCGGGTCCGAAAGTAATCGTATTGCCTCTTGCCGTGCTGGCAGCGGCGGTCGGGGGTGGCCTGTGGGGGGCACTGCCTGGCTGGCTCAAGGCACGTTTCGGGGCAAGTGAGGTCATCAACACCATTTTGCTCAACTACATCGCGGCGTCGCTGCTCCTGCTGGTTCTCTCCTCGCAACAAGTTTTTGCCTCGTCCGTCGCCCGCATCTTCGTGGCGGTCGGTGCGTTTGTCTTGCTGGGCATCGTTCTGAGTCTGATTCCAGCCTCGAGGGCACTTATGGCGCGGGCACCCCGGGTCGCGTCGGCGGTCTCGCTGGTCGTTTTGCTGGGTGTGATGATTGTCGTGGGGTTGCCGCGACCGGGTGACGGGACAGTCAATCTGGGCTTGCCCTTTAAAGCGCCGGGTTCCGAGCCGAAATCCTATGAACTCACTGAAGCGTCCCGCTTGCCGCAGCTTCCGGCGCTTGTAGGCGTGCCTGCCGGAACCTTTGGCGAAGCAGTCGTGCCGCTTAATATTGGTCTGATCGTGGCGCCGGTCGCGGCGCTTCTGGTTTTCGCGCTGCTGGGCTCGGCTCGGCGGCTGCGTCTACCCCTTCGGCTCGTGCTGGCGTTGGTGGCAGGTGGCGCTGTCTATCTGCTTTTTGGGACGCTTGGGCTCAATGCGCGTCCGACAGCGATTCCTCCGACCAAGCTCAACGTTTCGTTTCTCATCGCCATTGGCAGCGCGATCTTGGCCTATATCATTCTGTGGCGGACAACCTGGGGCTATGAGCTGCGGGCGGTGGGGCTCTCGCCCAAGGCTGCCGAATATGGCGGCGCGAACCTCTCTAAAAATATCATCTGGGCGATGGCGCTCTCGGGCGCGTTTGCCGGGCTCGCCGCGTCGCATTATGTGCTGGGCGGGGCGCTCGAGGATTACGCACTACGGCAGTCACTCCCGACGAGCGACGGCTTCGACGGAATCGCCGTGGCGCTTCTAGGGCAGAACACGCCTATGGGCGTGGTCTTTTCGGCCTTCCTGTTCGGCGTGCTTAAAAACGGGGGCTCGGCTCTCAACATCACGTTCAGCGATCTGACCCGCGACGTGGTCAGCATGATTCTGGCTCTGGTGGTGCTCTTTATCGCGGCCAAGGGCTTTTTGCCCGAACGGATGACGAACCCGCTGAGGCGCGCGGAACTCGGTGTGGACACGGCGGACCCGGTGGGGAGCGGGTCGTCTGGGCTCGGAGCGCGGGCCGGGGAGGAACTCTAGTGGAAACAGCGCTGGTTCTTACGCTCGTTGCCTCGGCGCTGCGTGCGACGACGCCGCTTCTGCTGGCTGCTCTGGGCGGGATGTTCAGCGAGCGGGCAGGCGTCGTCAATATCGGGCTCGAGGGCATCATCCTTTTCGGGGCGCTGGCGGCAGCCGTCGTGGCGCGTTTTGCCGAACTCCCGGCACTGGCCCAGAATCCCACGGCGGTCGTAGCCTACGCACCCTGGTTGGGACTTCTGGCTGCCGCTGTCGCAGGTGGCCTTGTCGGGCTGCTTCACGCCGTCATTTCGATTCGTTACAAAGCCGATCAGGTGATCTCCGGCACAGCCATCAACCTGATGGCAATCGGGTTGCCCGCTGTCATTCTGACGGGCCTTTACGACAACTCCTCGACGAGCGACCCGATTCGCAACCGTTTGCCCGAGTGGGGCATCGGACAGCTCAGCTTCAGTCCCATCGTTTACCTCGCTTTCCTGCTGGTGCCCGTTTCGCTCTATGTGCTCTTCCGCACGCCCTTCGGCCTGCGCCTACGAGCTGTCGGCGAGCACCCCGAGGCTGCTGACAGTGTCGGGATAGACGTGCGGCGGGTGCGCTACACCGCCGTTGTGATTTCCGGGGTGCTGGCGGGACTGGGCGGCGCGTTCTTGAGTATCGGCAACCTCAATCAGTTCATTTCCGAGATGTCGGGCGGGCGCGGCTTTATCGCGCTGGCGGCCCTCATCTTCGGTAAGTGGCACCCACTCGGGGTACTCGGCGCGACCCTTCTATTCGGCGCGTTCGAGGCCGCTGCGACGCTGCTGGGCGGTTCGCAGCTCATGCCGCCGACCATCGTACAGAGCCTGCCCTTTATCCTGACGATGTTCGTGTTAGCCGGGTTCATCGGGCGTTCGGTGGCGCCCAAGGCAGCGGGCAAGGCTTTCGACAAATAAGCGTTCACGCCTTCGTGTCCCGTAGAGCATGGGTTAGGCATAGAGATTCGTGCCCGGGACCCGGAGCGATAGGGTGTCGAAACACGTTAAACTGAGGCGTAAACACCATTTTGCTTAGGAGCAGGTTATGGACAGAGCTGCCGGAATACTGTTGCATCCGACATCGCTACCCGGTGGGCACGGCATCGGCGACCTCGGCGACGCCGCCTACCGCTGGGTGGATTTTCTCGAAGCCGCCAAGCATCACCTCTGGCAGGTCTTGCCGCTCGGCCCGACGGGCTACGGCGACTCGCCCTATCAGAGCTTTAGCGCGTTTGCTGGGAACCCCAACCTCATCAGCCTCGACAAGCTGGTAGGGGAGGGACTGCTGAGCGCGGAAGCGCTTGCCAACCCACCCACGTCACCCAATGGGCGTATCGATTATGGGGCAGTTATTCCCTTTAAAGAAGCGGCACTGCGCAGTGCGTTCGACGCCTATCAGAGCCGTGCGACGCCCGAGCAGCGTGCTGAGTTCGAAGCATTTTGTGAGGCGCAGGCGTACTGGCTGGACGACTACGCGCTTTTCATGGCCCTCAAAGAAGCGCATGACGGACAGGCCTGGAACAGCTGGGACGAGAGCCTGCGCACGCGCAAAAAGGCTGCGCTCAAAAAGTTTGCCAAGGACAACGCCGAGAGCATTCTGCGCCGCAAGGTCTGGCAGTGGCTCTTTTACCGGCAGTGGCTCGAGCTTAAACGCTACGCCAACGACAAGGGCATCCAGATTATCGGTGACATCCCTATCTTTATCGCCTACGACTCCGCCGACGCCTGGGCCAATCCCGACCTGTTCTTTTTCGACGACGCGGGCAACCCTGAAGTCGTTTCGGGCGTGCCACCAGACTACTTCTCCAGCACCGGGCAGCGCTGGGGCAACCCCATCTACCGCTGGAAGAAGATGGAAAAGGGCGGTTTTGCCTGGTGGGTCGAGCGCTTTCGTTCGTGCCTCGATTTCTACGACCTCATTCGGGTGGACCACTTTCGCGGCTTCGACGCCTACTGGGAAATCCCTGCCGAAAACCCCACCGCCGAGCACGGGCGTTGGGTTAAAGGTCCCGGTCAGGAACTCTTCGACGCGCTCAAAAAGGGCCTCGGCGACCTGCCGATTATCGCTGAAGACCTTGGCATCATCACCCCGGATGTAGAACGGCTCCGCGACGACAACGGCCTGCCGGGTATGAAGGTCTTGCAGTTTGCCTTCGCGGGGGGCGGCAGCGACCCCTACCTGCCGCACAACTATGCCAGCGAAAACTGCGCGGTCTATACCGGAACGCACGACAACGACACGACACGTGGCTGGTACGATCAGGCTTCCGAGACTGAAAAGGATTACGTCCGGCGTTACCTTGCCCGCGACGACAGCAACATCGTCTGGGAACTCATCCGGCTCGCTTACGCCTCGGTGGCTCGTTACGCGGTGGTGCCGCTTCAGGATGTACTGGGGCTCGGTACCGAAGCGCGAATGAACACACCTGGTGAGGCGGCGGGCAACTGGGGCTGGCGCTTTAGCGAGGGGCAGCTCGAGCCCTGGCTCGCCCCGGCGCTCGCCGAACTCGTGGACCTCTATAACCGCGAACCGGGCGCAGCGGCGGCGGATACGCCTTACCGGCAGAGCGTTACAGAGAGCACCATAGAAGACGCGTAGAGCGTGTACGACTACGCTGCGCTTCTGGAAGCGACTGACCGTCAGCGAAAACGGCAAGGATTTCTCTCCATTGCCGAGGTTGTCGGCTTGGTTTCGTCCGGAAACAGCGTGCTCGATCCTTTGTCGACACTGATCAGCGCCTCCTGTGTTATCGGAACGGATAACATTTTTTACCCACAGGTCGTGCTCGAGGCGCGTGAGCCTGGCAGCATCGTCATCGGGGATGGGAACACGTTCTATCCTCAGACGCTGTTTCTGGCCTTTCAGGGTCATATCAGGGTGGGGCACCAGAATACTTTCGGTGAAGGGGGCGTAACGCTTAAAACCCTCCTCCCGCAAGATTCTCTCGTGATCGAGACCGGTGGACGCTACAATCAGGGCGCAACGATCTTGGGGTCTAATCAGTTGGGTGCAGGGTCCCAAGTGCTGGGAGGAATCACGGTTCAGCATTGTCGGCTTGGGGCCGGTGAGGGTTTTGGGCACCCTGATCCCGATGTGCGGGGTGGCGTTCTCAAAGGATCGGGTACTGCACACGGCCTCCACGTTGGGCGTGGCGATGTGATCAGTGGTCGCACGGTTTTACAGCAAGATAGCGTGCAGCGTCAGTCGTTTTATCATCCCAAGGCTCCAATTCTCGAGTAAAGGGAAACAATATGAAAGCGATTCAGCTCATCCAGCACGGCGGCCCCGAAGTCTTACAGCCCGTAGAGGTAGCGTGTCCTGAACCTGCGCCTGGGGAAGCCCTTGTACAGGTCGAAGCTATAGGGATCAACTTTATCGACATCTACCGTCGCGAAGGGGCGTACAAGGTTCCGCTGCCCCATATCCCCGGTACCGAGGCGGCGGGGATCGTCGTCGCGCTCGGCGAGGGCGTCGAGGACATTTCCGTCGGCGACAAGGTCGCCGGGGTCGCGTTTAGGGGTGCCTACGCCGAGTACGCGGTCGCCCCTGCCGAC
>JBMDWS010000225.1:0-1564 GCA_048594695.1 Truepera sp.
CTGCACGGCTACGGTTATGCCAAAGAAGCCGTTATCCTCGAGCTTCCCGAAAGAACCGTCGTACTGACCCCAGTGGAACCTCGAGTGTTTCTCGCTCAATTGGCGACGTGGCACTATCCGCTAGACGGCTCAGAGAGGTAAGCAGTTTAGAGGCATGCACAGGCGCGCATAACCATGCAACAATATCCGAATGCTGAGTGCTCCCGAAACCACGCCTACCATTACCGTCCGGGCCGCCCGCGCCGAGGATGTGATGGACATCTTCAACACCATCGGCTACTGGGCAGGTCAGGGCAAGATGCTGGTCAGACCGATGCAAAACATCTTCGAGAATCTGCGCGATTTTTTCGTCGCCGAGGTCGATGGCGCGTTCGCGGGCTGCGGCGCGCTACACATCCTCTGGGGCGACATCGCCGAGGTACGCGGACTGGCGGTGCGTCCGGAGATTCAGGCGAAGGGGGTGGGTAAAGCCATCGTTGCAGCGTGCGAGGACGAAGCGCGGCGTATCGGCATCCCCACGGTCTTCGCTTGGACCTATTCGGTCGGCTTTTTCGAGAAGTGTGGATTTCACCTGATCGACAAGACCAAAGAGCTTCACCCAAGGGTCTGGTCGGAGTGTCTGCGCTGCCCCTTTTTCGTTGGCTGCAACGAAAACGGTGTGGTGAAGCGGCTCTCAGGCGTCCCCATTCCGCACAACCTGCCGGAGCCGCCCCCCACACAGGTTCCTCCCGGCATCCGCTAGTCCCCGTGACGGCGCTCACCGAAGCGTTTCGAGTGGCCTTTGGGCGGAACGCCGACCCTGAAGCGGCCCCCGCGATGGAGGCGTACATGCGGGGCCAGTTTCCTTTTCTGGGTATAAAGACGCCCGAACGCCGGAAGCTGACACGGGCCGTCCTGCAGGCGCACGGCACACCCGACGACGCAACTCTGTATGCGTCGGTAGCAGAACTCTGGACCTTCAGTGAACGCGAATACCAGTATGCGGCGCTCGATATGCTTTTCAAGTACGTCAAGCGCCTCCACTGTGGCGATATGCCGGGGTTGGAGCATCTCATTCTCAGCAAACCGTGGTGGGACACGGTGGACGCCCTTGCCAAACTCAGCGGCGAGGTCTTTCGCCGGGACATCTCCTGCCGCGACGCCTACATAGCGAAGTGGCGCGGCGCCGAGTCCCTCTGGTTGCGGCGCTGCGCCATCCTGTTTCAACTTGCCTATAAGGCCCACACCGACGCGGACCTCCTCTTCGACATCATTCGTGAGAACACCGGGAGCAGGGAGTTTTTTATCCAGAAAGCGAGCGGCTGGGCGCTGCGCGAGTACGCCAAAACGGACGGTGAGCAGGTCCGAACGTTTGTAGAGGCAAACGACCTACCCGCGCTGACCCGGCGCGAAGCCTTCAGACGCCGCTAGCCCGTCCTAAGGGTAGACTTGCAACCGTGACGCGCTCCGTCTATATCGCCTACACCGGCGGCACCATCGGCATGACCCCTTCGGCGGGCGGTTACCGCCCCGAAACGGGCTATCTCGCTGAGCAGGTGGCCCGCCTCGAGCATCCCGAACTGCC
>JBMDWS010000226.1:0-24816 GCA_048594695.1 Truepera sp.
GTCGCCTTTTTCGACCCATTAAACGAACATAACGAACGCTGGGAAGAGCTGCAGGCGAACCCCGACTGCCAGTTTCCCAGCCCGCCGTATCCTCCGTTTATGGCGATCATGGAAAGTTTTGCTCGCGTCGTCGAGCGACATCCCGGGACCACCTTTATCGGCGCGCATGTGGGCTGCTACGCGGAAAACCTCGACTACGTGAGCAACCTGCTCGGTACATGCCCAAACTTTTACGTCGATATCAGCTCGCGCGTGGGCGAACTCGGACGACAACCGTACAGGGCGCGTCGTTTTTTCCTCGAGCACGCCGACCGCATCCTTTTTGGTACAGATGCGAGGTTGACTCCTGATATCTACCGCCTCTACGCCCGCTTTCTGGAAACCGACGACGAATATTTCAGCCATAACCTCTCAGACCCGCCCTGGCAGGGTCGCTGGTATGTCTACGGGCTTTTCCTGCCCGACGATGTCTTGCGAGCGGTCTACTACGAAAATGCCCAGCGGATTATCTTCAAGCGCCAAGCTTGAGCTGCCGATTCACCTGTAAAAAATGTGGCCCACTTGGGGCCACACTGTCTATCGTCTTCTAGCTGTCGTCTGCTCGCTTCAGAGGTTGCTGTACGCGGCCTCGAGCAATTCGATACTCTTGGGGACGGCTGTTTCGGCGTCTTCGTGCCCCTCCATTTCGATGGTGGTGTAGCCGCTAAAACCCGCTGCCTTAAGAATCCTGAACACCCGCGTGTAATCGATATCGATGGTAAAGGTAGTGCCACCGCCGGGGTACGTTTTAGCGTGCGCCAGATCCACCCAGGGCGCAACTTTTTCCATAGCAGAGTACATGTCGCCGTCGAGGTAGAAGTTCCCCATGTCGAGAATAGCCCGTAACCAAGGTGAATTCACGCCCTCGAGCAGCCGCACCATGCCGTCGGCGTAGGTCGTGAGGCCCCAGTGGTTCTCGAGCAGCAGGATGATGCCCTGCGCCTGGGCGTACGCCGTGCACTCACCGAGCGCGTCTATGGCCCACGCGAACCCCTCATCCTCGGTAGCGCCCTCCCACGGCACGCTCCAGCCCTGAGTCTCAACCAGATCCCCAAAGCTGTCGCTACGTCGCCAGCCACCCGAATTGACGCGGATGCTCGGCGTACCGAGTTCGGTAGCCCGGTCGATACAGGTTTTGGTATAAGCGATCTGTTTGTTGCGCTCCTCTGCCGAGTCCCAGACGAAATCCTGGTGAATGGCTAGGTTGTAGAGATTGATGCCGTTCTGAAACGCCTGGCGGCGCAGGGTGCGCAGGTAACTCGGCTCCTCGCTCTCGAGCTGATGCAAGATGACTTCTACGCCGACGAGGCCGAGATCGCTAGCCTTCTCGATCACCCGCTCGACGGGAAACTTTTCGGGGAGAAAGTGCCAGTAGGAATAGCTCGAGACACCAAGACCGGGGATTACCATGCTCGTTCGCTCCCATCACAAGATCGCCTTGCGGATACCCGCCCTTTTGGCGCGTCATGGCCTGAAGCCACGCCATCTGTACCCGCCTATCGAAGTCAAGGTAGCATGGGCAAGAGGTATAATAAAGGTATAATCGTGGCTAAGTAAGCACACGATACCGGCAGTACCGCGGAGCCTCGACTGAACCAACCGGGCGCGACGCCGAACCTCACTCCGACATCGTCTTGAGGGTAGGAGTTGATAACAGGAGCCCACGCCTTAGACGTTTCCGACGTAGGTGTCCTGATAGGCGTTCTATGGGCACGCGTCCTCGGCCCGCTCGACCTCGCGCACAATCCCGCGCTGTCCTGACCAAAAGTCCGGCAGGGCGACCCGCACATCGTTTAGAACCGGGCTCGGGAGATGGCCCGGTGCGAAGTACTCGAGCCTCAGCACTTCTTCGGGGTCGGCCACGTGGGGCGTTCCCGCTACGACGGTAGCCGCGAACACGAAACTCACCTGTTCGGGTCTGCCCCCACCCAAAACGTGGTACATGCCGACGAGATAGCCAAGCTCAATCTCGACCCCGATCTCTTCCCACGCTTCACGCACGGCTGCCTGAGCAGGCGTTTCATGAGGTTCGACCATGCCCCCCGGCAGACCGTATTTGAGGCGCGGTTGCCACAAGAGGATCGCACGCCCCGCCGTATCGGTCAGAACCGATCCCGCACAGTGGTGAATCACATCGAAAATTCTAGCAGGAAATAGAAACGAGACACGAAGCGGGGGTGTGTCCATTTGGCACGTTTTTCTGCTCGATTTGTACGTTTGCTCGCTTACTTTTTCCAAATTCTGCCCTTATTCAGATCGGTTGAGCACAAATTGGTGAGCATTTCATCAATAGAGATTGACAAATGAGGGGTAAAAGCCTTACAACAGGTGAGAGAGATAACCCCGGCTCGGAGATGCTCGAGCCGCGTCAAGTGTTATAAACTCATTCGGGGTACACACCCTCCTGGAGCCGGGTCCAGATTTGACGAGAGAACCGCACGACTTCCCAGCCTTCGGGCCGCACGCTCCATCCGGAGAATGCAGGGTGCTTGGCTGACCATTTCCATCTTTATCTTTAAACAGACGCGTACATAACATCGTGGCTTGGAGGCCTCATGAAAATCGGAATCAACGGGTTCGGGCGTATCGGTAGGCAGGTTTTCCGCATCCTCAGCGAGCGCGGTATCGAGGTTGTCGCGGTCAACGACCTCACCGACAACGAGGTGCTCGCGCACCTGCTCCGCTACGACTCGAACTACGGCAAGTACCCGGGAGAACTCGGCTACGACGAAGAAAACCTTATCGTCAATGGCAAAAAGGTACGGGTCTTCGAGGAACGCGACCCCGCCAAACTACCCTGGGGCGAGCTTGGCGTCGACGTTGTCATCGAATCGACCGGGCGCTTTACCAAAGCCGAAGACGCCGCCAAGCACCTGGACGGGGGCGCCAAGCACGTGATCATCAGTGCGCCGGGCAAGGGTGACCTCCTGACCGTCGTCATGGGGGTCAATGAGGAGCGGTTCGACCCGGCAGAGCACAAGGTCGTATCCAACGCCTCGTGTACCACCAACGGCCTCGCCCCTGTCGCTAAGGTCTTAAACGATACCTTCGGCATCGAGAAGGGCATCCTCACGACCGTCCACGCATACACGGCCTCGCAGAGCCTGGTCGATACCGCCAAGGACGACCTGCGTGACGCTCGGGCTGCCGCGCTTAACATCGTGCCGTCCTCGACCGGGGCTGCTAAGGCCGTCGGTCTGGTGATTCCCGAACTGCAGGGCAAGTTTACCGGGATGGCCTTCCGCGTGCCGACGAGCACCGTGTCGGTCGTGGACTTCACCGCGCAGCTGGGCCGCGAAACGACCGTCGAGGAGATCAACGCGGTCATGAAAGAGGCTGCCGAGGGGCCGATGAAGGGCATCCTCGAGTACACCGAGGAACCGCTCGTGTCGATCGACCTGAAGGGCAATCCGCACTCGTCGATCTTCAGCGCCCCCGAAACGCTCGTCATGGGTGGGGATCTGATCAAGGCCGTGGCCTGGTACGACAATGAGTGGGGCTACTCAAACCGCGTCGCCGACCTCGCCGAGTATATCGGTGCCAAACTCTAGGCTAAACTCTAAAGAGGCGCGCCAGCACCCCCAAACGTGCTGGCGCTTTCGTTGAGGAGGCGCTCATGGCCCTGAAAACACTGGACACACTCGACGTCGACGGCAAACGGGTGCTGGTGCGTGTGGATTTCAACGTCCCGCTCAAAAATGGCACCATCACCGATGACAGCCGCATCCGTGCAACGCTGCCGACCCTGAATAAGCTCTTGAAAAACAGCGCTACGCTCATCCTGATGAGTCACCTGGGTCGGCCCAAAGCCCCCGAGGACAAGAGTCGTATGGGTCCGGTCGCGGCGCGACTCTCCGAACTGCTCGGCAAAGAGGTGCGCTACACGCCCACGGACGGCCCCGCGTCCGAGGCGCAGGCGGCGTTCGTGGCCGACGCCGAACCCGGCAGCGTCACGCTGCTGGAAAACACCCGCTTCGACTCACGCGAGACCAAAAACGACCCGGCAATGGCGAAAAAGCTAGCCGAGTACGCCGACGTTTACGTCAACGACGCGTTCGGCGCAGCGCACCGTGCCCACGCCAGCACCGAGGGCGTCGCCAAACTGCTGCCGAGCGCCGCCGGTCTGCTCCTGGCACGGGAGAACGAGGTGCTCTCGAAAGTTCTCGAGCACCCGGAAAAACCCTTCAAGGTCATCATCGGCGGGGCCAAGGTCTCGGACAAGATGAGCGTCATCGAACGGATGCTAGACCTCGCCGACGACGTGCTGATCGGCGGCGCGATGGCCTACACATTCTTCAAGGCGCGGGGTGGAAAGGTAGGCAAATCACTCGTCGAGGACGACAAGCTCGAGCTGGCCCGTGACCTCATCGAGAAGGCCGAAGCCAAGGGCGTGACGCTGCACCTGCCGCAGGACTCACTCTGTGCGCGGGCCATCGAAGAGGGCACCGAGACGGAGGTCTACGCGTCCGACGCTATCCCCGACGACTGGCTGGGCCTCGACGCAGGTCCGGAAGCCATCACGCACTACCAGACCGTCTTGCACGACGCCAAGACCGTCCTCTGGAACGGGCCGCTCGGCGTCTTTGAAACACCACCCGTCGATACCGGAACACGGGCGATTGCCGAGACCGTGGCGGGCCTGGACGCCTACACCGTGGTCGGCGGCGGCGACTCGGTCGCGGCTGTGAACGCGTCGGGTGTAGCGGATGACATCGACCATATCTCGACGGGCGGCGGCGCGTCGCTGGAATTCCTCGAGGGCAAAAAACTTCCGGGCATCGACGCTCTGAACGACTAACCCTGTCATCACCCACTTTTTAGGGACACCCCGTAAACTGAGGGGGTGTCCCGTTTTTTGCGCCTCGTCGGCGTTTTCCTGTTGCTGGGGCTGGGAACCGGGCTCGCGCTGTGGTGGACAGGTCGCAAGAGTCCCGTCTATTTTTGCGACGCTGCGCGAAACCCGTCCTCGTATCAGGGGCAATGGTTTTACCGGCTGCACGAAGGGCCGGACGGCTGGCTCTTTCGCGACGACGACCTCGAGCAGACCTTCTCGGTCTCCTCACAAACGCTGCGCGCTCTGAGTCGCCTGAATGAGGCGCTCGCAGCGCGGGGAACGACACTGGTTATGGTAGCTCAGCCGCCACGGGGAACGGCGCTGCCGCAGGGAAGCCTGCCGGGGTACAACCCGGACACCGTCAACTCACAGTACCGACGCCTGCGGGAAGCGCTCGAGCAGCACGGCATACTCGTTACGGACCTCGCAGCCTTCGTAGCAACCACACCGGACTTCTTTTTCAGGCGCGACCATCACTGGACGCCCGCCGGGGCCGAAGCCAGCGCACGAGCTGTTGCTGACACGATGGAAGCGTCGGACGTTTATGGCGACGTAGCCGCCCAACGGCAACCCTTCAAAACCCAAGACGTTCGTGAAGAGGAACAGGTGGGTTCCTACGGCGAAGCGATCGGGCACATTTGCGGTCAAAATCCACCTGCCGAAACGCTGACGCGCACCGAGACCGAACCTGCCCAGCCCGTGTCCGGCTCACTCTTCGGCGACGCCCCGGCACCCCCTATCACGCTCGCCGGAACCAGCAACAGTGCGCGCAAAGACCTCAACTTCGCAGGGTTTCTGGAACAGGCGAGCGGCCTCGAGGTGCTCAACACATCGGCGGTCGGCGGCGGCCCGCAAGCAGCGCTCGAGACTTACCTCCGCTCGGAGACGTTTCGTGCGTCACCCCCGACCTTCCTGATTTGGGAGTTCTCCACACTTTTTGATCTTCCCCAGGACCCGACCTTTTACCGCCAGCTGCTCCCCAGCCTCGGCGGCGCGTGCGCCCTCCCGGCGAGCATTGCGAACATCACCGTGGCGCTCAAAACCCGCACACCCTTATTTGCAGACGACCCGAATGACCGGGCGCGTTATCTCTTCATGGCATTCAGCGACCTCTCGATCACCCGTTTCGATCTCGAGCTGACCTACCGGGATGCACCCGCAGAGACGCTTACGCTGCGCCGCTCGAGCCGCGAGCGAAACGATGGCAGGTACTTTCTCGAGCTGGCGGGCCAATTCAAGAGTGCCACCCTCAGCGTTCCGGACGGGGCCAGTGGTGACGTTCAGGCGCGACTCTGCCCTTAGGCCCCGCGATCACCGCACGACAGTACTGCGGAAAAACCGCTCCTGAAAGTGGACAGCTCTGAGAATCTCCTCGTCCGACAGGCTCATGCCCTCAGGCAGCACCACGAGCTTGTCGTCGTCATCGTCGTCGCGGTGAATGATGGCAACGGCGATCCCCGAGCCGCTGAGAACGGGAACCGGGTAGCCCAGCAGGTAGGCGTCGAGAGCCTCACCGTCAGGGGCCACGGTGCCAGGAAGGTAGCCGTAGTTCACTTCATACAGGAAGCCGTGGCGCGGATGCCGCGAGCCGAGAGGCCGGTCCACGACGACCTCCACACGCTGCTCGAGAAACGTTCGGGCCAGCGCCAGGGAACGGCTTTCGGACGGGGCTCGAGCCCTAAACATGCCCGTCTACGCGAAACACGTCGGCAAAGGTCGTTTCGGACCACGTCCAGCGACGCGGCGGCGGTTCGGAGCGCTGCAGGAGCGGGTGGAGCGGCGCAGGAACGGGTGAGAGGGGCGTGCGCAGCGGCTGCGTTTTAGGAAGCGTCAACGGACCCTGCGGCGTCGCGCCCTTGACGAACGCCAATACGCCCGACGCATCCCAGAGGAAGCCGTCCTGAAACCAGGCAACAACCCGTCCGGACGTGTTCAGCACGGGTCCGGGCGTACCCGCCTGCACCGAACCGATAAAGCTGTTCGACAGGGTGTAGAGTATCCCGGCACCCGTCAGGTAGCCCTGTGGTGCCCCGCCCTTATCGAACAGAACGCGTCTCACCCTTCTATTTTTGCACGCCGATTGCTGCGCGTCTCTTTAGGCGCTTCATCGGGAGCCCAAGCCCTGCTCACGCAGGATACGTATGGTGAAGGCATGAAGCGATTTTTGGTTACGCTCGTCAGCCTCCTTACCCTCGTGACGTTTGCGGTAGGGACTGCACAGGATGCAGCCCGTCCGCTCTACCGCTTGACGCTACTGCTGGACGGTCAGCCGCTGCACTGGGACGTGAGCGAGGGCGTCAGCCGAAATGGCGACCTCTTTTACGTCGATGACCCGGACGCCATGATGCAGGTCTACTTCGAGGGCGGCTGGCTCGAGCTCTACCCCGCCGATTTCGGCACCTTCAGTCAGCCTCAGGTCACGGGCTTTCGCTTTATTCGGGGTGCCAACGCGAGCAGCTTCAGCATGGGCGCGACCGTTCACCACAAAGACGCAGGCTTTGACGACTATACCGACGCTATTGTCTTTGACGGGGCCGACAAAGGCCGCATCGTCCTTTCCGAAGCTCTTGGGGGCGACGGCAGCAAAGGCTTTACCCGCTCCAAAGACGGTGTGCGCGCTTCGGGTGTTGTCCGGGTCAGTGCGCTCGACAACGTGCGTAGCGGCGAGGGCAGCGCCATTGTCGTGGACTTTTCCCAGGCGCCCTTCAGCAAGCTCGAGCGCGGCAACCTGCGCTATGAACTCGTCCGGGTCGAGTCCAGCACCGACTAGTTCACCACGTTCGTTGGAGGACACAAGCCTCAGAGAGGTGCAGTTCTCCGGCGTGTCGTTCTGGGGAGAATCTTCCCCGAAACACCATGCCATGATCGTATCCGTGGCACCAAAGTCTGCTCGAGCACCTCACCTTCACGACCTCGCGCGACTGCGCCGCGCCCGTGACCGGATCGACCGGGAGTACGCGGCGCCGCTCGACGTCGAGGCGCTCGCCCGTGAGGCGTGCATGTCCGCTGGGCACTTCAGCCGCCTGTTTCGCGCCGCCTACGGCGAATCGCCCTACAGCTACCTCATGACGCGGCGCATAGAACGGGCCATGGCGCTCTTGCGCAGGGGCGACCTGAGCGTCACCGAGATCTGTTTCGAGGTGGGCTGCGCGTCGCTCGGAACGTTCAGCAGCCGCTTTACCGAACTCGTCGGGGTGCCGCCCAGCGTCTACCGGCAGCAGGCCGCAGAGAGCGTCGCCGGGATGCCACCCTGCGTCGCCAAACAGGTGACGAGACCGATCAGGAATAGAGAAGCGTCCGGGAGAGCCCGCGACTAGAATAGCGGCATGGACATCACCATTCACTCGAGCTTTTTGCCGCATGCCGACCCGGAGGCGTCGCTGGCGTTTTACCGCGACGCGCTCGGCTTCGAACTCCGTAGCGACGTGGGCTACGCGGGAATGCGCTGGCTCACGGTCGGTCCCAAGGGCCAGCCCGGCACCGCTATCGTTCTCTACCCACCCGAGGCCACACCCGGCATCACCGACAGCGAACGCCGGACCGTCCTCGAGATGATGGCGAAGGGTACCTACGCGAGCATCGTGCTGGCCACATCAGACCTGGGCGGCACCTTCGAGCGCGTTCAGGCGAGCGGCGCAGAGGTCGCCCAGGAACCGATGGCACAACCCTACGGCGTGCGCGACTGCGCCTTCCGCGACCCGGCGGGCAACATGGTCCGCATTCAGGAAACGGACTGACGCCCACCACAGACTAAAGCCGAAGCACGTCTTGCAGAGGAGGATTGCCGTGAGCAAAACGCCAGCCACCAAGCGTTCCAAGAGCCCCAAATTGGATACTTTCACCGCCGAGGAACGCGCCGCGATGAAGGCCAGGGCCCAGGAACTCAAAGCCGAAGAACGCGCCAGCAAGAATCGAGACGCGGGCGAGCAGGCCGTGCAGGAGGTTATCGGGGCCATGGAAGGAGCGGACCGGATCATGGCCACGCGGCTCCATGAGCTCATCACCCATGCCGCGCCCGACCTCATGCCCAAAACCTGGTACGGGATGCCCGCCTACGCCAGAGACGGCAAGGTCGTCTGCTTTTTCCAGAGCGCCCAGAAGTTCGGCTCGAGATACGCGACGTTCGGCTTTAACGACAGTGCAATGCTCGACGACGGGGACATGTGGCCGACAGCCTTTGCGCTGACCGAGCTGACCGACACAGCGGCAGCGAAGATCACCGACCTCGTCAAACGAGCCGTGAGTGGGGCGTAGCGTCTGAGCTGCACAGGTACAAGGTACTCGAAAATTGGACTGAGCCGTTCCAGAAGGGTTCAGCCCAGGTGAAGCGCCAGCCACCGTAGCGCCTCGTGCCAGTCCGGATTCAGGTGGTGATCAGACGCGGGATAGACGTGGTGCGCCATGCGGCTTTCGTAATCGCTGAAGTGAGCCCTCAACCGGTCGTGCAAAGCGTAGGTGAATCGGTTCGGCACCACCTCGTCGCGCCCGGCGGTCAGCGACAGAAGCCTGACGCGGGAAAACGCCTCGAAATGACGGTGCGGGCTGTCCGGATGCTCGAGCCCCCACCACTGCGGCGAGCTGACGAGCGTGACCACGGCCTTCAGGCGCGGCTCGAGGCGCAGGGCCGAATAGACGATAAACCCACCCATCGAAACCCCTATCGCGCCGACGCGGTCTGGGTCCGTCAGGCCGCGCTGGGTAAGGTCGTCGATAAGCCGGGGTACCTCGGCAGAGGTTTCCTGGATCGCCGAAACGAAGTTGGGCCAAAACGTAGGCTGGGCCTGATCGTAGGTACGCGTAAACGCCAGGTCCCTGCGCTCGCCATGCCCATAGCTGTCGAAGCCGACGTCAACGAATCCGCACTCGGCGACCTGTGTGAGGTCGTGAAGCCACTCTTCCTTGGACGAGCCCAGACCGTGAAAGCACAGAAGGGTCCCACGTGCTCGGGCTGCCTCGAGCGGCCCCGCGTAGAGTAGGGCGATGGGCACGCCGCCAAAGATGTGACGCTCGAGCCGCATCGTCCCGGTCTCGTTCACCCGTTGCCTGCTTCTCCCAAGCGGTCGCTGAGCGCTCGTCCACGCCCCTCACCGATGAAGAGAGCCGCCACCCCTGCAATACCCAACGTCAGGGCGTAGAGCCCGAGTGCTAGCGGGAACGAGAGCGTCAGTAGCCAGCCACCGAGCTGCGCCGCGATAATTCCACCCGCACGCGCCACCGCGCCCATCACACCCATTCCGGTAGCCCGAACTTCCGTAGGGTAGGCCTCGGGGGTTGTCGCGTAGAGCGCCCCCCACGCCCCGAGCAGCGAAAACGACAACAGCAGACTCGCTGTGACGACCACAGCAGGCGTCGTCGAAAAGGCAAAGACCATGCTCGCCAGGGCGCTCAGGAGGAGAAACGACGCGAGCGTAGCCCGCCGCCCGATACGCTCGAGGCCATAGGCTGCCAGCGCGTAGCCGGGCAACTGCGCCAGCGCCAGCAGGATGAGAAACCAGTAGGTCCCGAGCACCGCGATCCCCTGCCCGACAAAGATCGGACGAAGCCAAGTGAACACGCCGTAGTAGCCAAACGATAGACCCAGCCAGACGACGATCAGGAGAAGTGTCCGGGGCGCGAGGGTCGGGGAAAAGAGCGCCGCCGTCGTGTTGCGCTGCGGCGCGGGGGGCAACGGTTCAAGCGCCCGCACATCAAGCTCGACACCGTTGATAGCGGCGACACGCTGCAGCACCTGTTTGGCCCCCTCGACGTCGCCCTTAAGCAGCAGATAACGCGGGGATTCGGGCACGCTCAGGCGCACCCAGAACCCCAGGAGGCCCGGCAGGGCGTTGATCGCCAGAATCCAGCGCCAGCCGTCCTCGGGCAACGCGGGCACGATCGCCCAGGCGAGCAGCGCGATCACCACGGTTCCAAGTGCCCAGAAGCTCTCCAGATAGACCAGAAACCGGCCCCGCTCGCGTTTGGGCAAATACTCCGCCATGATGGCGTAATCGACAGGCAACGTGCCCCCAACGGCGAGGCCGTTCAGAAAACGAAACACGAGCAGCAGCGTCAGGCTCGGCGCGAACGCTGAGGCGAGGGCGAACACAGCGTTGAGAGCAATCGTTACCAGAAACACGCGCCGTCGCCCGATCCTGTCAGCCAGCGCCCCGAAAAACCAGGCACCGGCGAACATCCCGGCAAAAAAGAGAGACCCTACCAGACCCGCCTGCCCCGGCGTGATCCCGAATGTTGCGATAATCGACGAGAGGATAAACCCAATGCCGATAACCTCCATGGCGTCGCCCGCCCAGACCAGACCGTTGACCCCCAAGAGCCGCCACTGAAACCGCCCCAAACCGATATGCTCGATTGCGTCATCGAGCGTCAGCATCTGCGTCGCCATACCACTCTCTCCTCGTTCAACCTGCGTTTATCGCGCCTCACCAGCCCTGACGGGCTGCCTCAACATTCTCGAGGTTTCTCTGGAGGTCATCGTGGGCTCCCGTGGGTCACGGGTGACGCGGGGAGCCGACTCGGTGACGCTTCATGGTGCCGCGCACGAAAGTAGGCAAACTATAGCAGGCGGGGCCGTGCCTGCAAGACCCTGCGGGCGAGCCGCAAGGGTAAAATAGACCGCTATGTCTGCCTCTTCTCCATCGCCCACAGTCAAGCCACTCTCACCAAGAAAAAAAGTCGGTATCGTCCTGGGCGGTGGCGGCGCACGCTGCTTTGCCCATGTCGGGGTTCTGCGCGCCCTCGAAGAGCGCGGGTTCGAAACGGCGGCCATGAGTACCTGTTCAGCCGGGGCCATCGTCGGCGCGCTGCACGCCGCCGGACATAGCCCGCAAAAGATCGAAGACATCTTCCACGAGGCCAACTTCCTCAAGGTTTTAGATATCAACTTCGACGGCGGCGACGGCATTATCGGCTATGCGGGCCTGCGTGAGCTCCTCGAGCCGCACCTGCCCGAAACATTCGAGGAGCTGAACTATCCCTTCGCCGCCGTGGCCGTCGACGTGCAGGCCGGGCGTCAGTACGTCCTCAATAAGGGGGGTCCACTGGTGCGCCGCATCTGCGCCAGCAACGCCTTCCCGGGCATTTTCGATCCCGTCGAGGATGCCGGGCGCTTCTTTATCGACGGCGGAACGCTCAATATCGTTCCAGTCGACGTGATCCGCACCCTGACTGACGAGCCGGTCATCGCGGTAGACGTCACGCTACCCATTAGCCGTAAGCTCGACCTCACAGGAGAGGGGAACGCTCGCAAGGATAAAGGATTCTGGGAGCGCCTCACTGAACGCCTGAATCCCAAACAACTGGCCATCCCCATGGAGATCGCGGAAAAAGCCTTCACCATCACACAGGGCAAGCTCGCGGAGCTGATCTACGCCATGCATCCGCCCGACTTGGTCCTGAAGCCGCCCCTCTCGGACGAGATCATGCCGCATCACTTCAACCGCATGGACGAGGCCATCGCCTGCGGCTACGAGTGCACCATCAAACTGCTCGATAGCGACAATTTGCCCAAATCCCTGCGCCACGATGACGTCCCGTCTTCCGGGACAGCCGTCACCGTCCCTTCAGAAGATCAGACCGTACAGCACGAATAGTTCGGGAGCGCCCCGCGCGCCCTTTGGAGCCTTATGACCCCATCCGACATCCCAAACCCGGCTGAGCTGGGCTTTGCCATGCCCCCCGAATGGACCGAGCACGCGGCGACCTGGATAGGGTGGCCCTTCGACGACGCCCTCTGGGAGGGTCAGCTGGGGGCTGTCCGGGACGAATTCGCGGTGCTTGTCGCGACCATCGCCCGTTTCGAGCCCGTCTTTTTAAATGTTCGTGACGAGGAAGCGGAAGGGGACGCCCGCGCACGCCTGAACGCGCTGGGGGCGCCCCTTGCCAACATCACCTTTCACCGTTTGCCCCTCAACGATGTCTGGTTCCGCGACAACGGGCCGCTCTTTCTCCGCAACCCCAAAGGCCACGTCGCCCTGACCGACTGGGGTTTTAACGCCTGGGGTGAAAAGTACGCACCCTGGGACGCCGACGACAGCGCGCCGGCAACTGTCGCCCGGACCCTCGACATGAAGCGCTTCGCGGTCCCCGTCATCATGGAAGGGGGCTCGCTCGAGCTCAATTCCCACGGCGTCTGCCTCACCACCCGCAGCTGTCTGCTCTCGCCCCAGCGCAACCCGGATCTGGGTGAGGAGGAGCTGAAAGGCATCCTCCGAGATACCCTGGGCGTCAAGCACCTGATCTGGCTCGAGCGCGGCTTAGAAGGCGACCATACCGACGGGCATATCGACACCATCGTCCGCTTTACCAACGACACCACCATCGTCTGCGCGGTCGCCGAGGATGAAACGGACGCCAACTACGCGCCCATGCAGGAGAACCTGACGCACTTGCAAACCCTGCGCGACGCGGGCGGGGAGCCGTACACCGTGATCGAACTGCCCCTGCCCAAGGCGCGGCTCGAGTTCGGGGGCGTGCGGCTGCCGCCTACCTACGCCAACTTCTACGTCGGCAACGGCTTCGTGGTGGTACCCCAGTACGGCGACCCCAACGACGAACGGGCTCTGGAGATCTTGCGCCCGCTCTTCCCGAACCGTGAGGTTATTGGATTGTCCTCGAGGGCACTCATCACGGGCGGCGGCTCGTTTCACTGCGTCACCCAGCAGCAGCCCGCCGGAGAGCCCGTTCGCCCGTGACCTTCGTCCTGCTCTACGGTCCACCCGCCGTGGGCAAATTGACGGTCGCTAAAGAGCTTGCTGCACTGACCGGCTACCGGCTCTTTCACAACCACCTGAGTATCGACCTCGCTGAGGCCGTTTTCGAGCGTGATACACCCCCGTTCGGCCTGATCATCAAGGCGGTCCGTGGCCTCGTCTTCGAGGAAGCTGCCAAAGCGGGCGTGGACCTGATCTTTACGGTGGTCTACGCCTACCCGGAGGACAACGCGGAGTTCGACTGGATGCTGGACATTTTCGAGTCGCGTGGGGCAACCGTACACCTCGTTCAGCTCACCTGCAGCCGGGAAGAGCTTCTGGAGCGCGTCGGGTCGGACTCGAGGCGCTCCAAACGCGCCATCATGGACGCCGACTTTTTGGACGGGCTGCTCGACAGCTACGACCTCCTCACGCCCTACCCGCACCGCCCGAGCCTGACGCTCGACATCACCGACACACCGCCCGCGAAAACTGCCGCGGCGATCGCCGCACATCTCGGCAAAACAGTGTGATCGTGCAGGTACGCACGCTCGTTGGCGTTTTAGCGAGCGGCTATATCCTCTACTTCTTCTCCGAAACCCTGTTCTGGACCCAATCCCGACACTTCGGTGCTCGAGTACACCGTGTCCTGGCTCGCCTACACAGTCCTGACCCTCGTACTCATCGGCTACGTTCGCGCCCGCACAATGTGGGCGCTTTTTCTTTGCGGCGCAGTCTATGGCTGGCTGACCGAGGGTATCCTGGCCCATACTCTCTATGAGGGTTTACCCCTGTCAATCTCGTGGACAGGGCTGGCCTGGCACGCACCTCTCAGTGTCCTTGTGGGCGTTTACGCACTGCCCCGAGCACTTGCCGCAGGGCGTCGTCAAAGTGCCCTCTTGTCTCTCGCGCTCGGCATCTTTTTCGGACTCTGGGCCGTGTCGTGGTGGCTCGAGCCGGGAGACAGCATCTATCCTCCACTGGTGTTCACCCGGTTCGCCTTTACGACCAGCGGTAGACCTTTGCACCCTCCTCGCCGTCTCTTTCATCCTTACGGCACTCGTTGCGCCCCTATCGCTGCTCGTTTTACCGACGCTTCTAGGGTGCACCTTCTGGCTGCTAAGGCGTAACCGCTTGGTCGAAGGAGAGACGCCCCCCATCCAGAAACCCATACCCTTTGCCCGCTACCTCTGGCTGCTACTTGCGCCAGTCTCAGCCACGGTCTGCTACAGCGCAGCCTATGAACTTGGCCTCCGGGCATCTATCAACATCTTCGCGTACCTGCTCCTTACTACCCCTAGGGTTCGTGCTGCTCTTCGTCAGTGCCTGCCACGTAGCGCGCCGAGAGAAGAGGGTAAGCTAGGCGGATGACCGCCGCCACACCCCCCACTGCCCTAAAGCTTCAGGTACAGATTTTTACGCGAAGGCCACAATGACGACCAAACTCGCCGTGATCCAGATGAGCTGCTCGGACGTTCTGGAGGACAACCTCGACAAAGCCGAGCGCTTCGTCCGGGAAGCCGCCGCTAACGGGGCCAATATCGTCTTGCTGCAGGAACTCTTCGAGAACCTCTACTTTCCGCAGCTCGAGCGCGACGACCTCTTTGCCCTCGCGCACCCACGCGACGCGCACCCGTTTCTCGAGCGCTTCGGTGCCCTCGCAGGCGAACTCGGCATCGTCCTGCCGGTATCGTTTTTCGAGGCTGCCGGTCAGGCCTATTTCAACAGCTTGATGATGGTCGACGCCGACGGCAGCGAGCTCGGCCTCTACCGCAAGAGCCACATCCCGGACGGCCCCGGCTACGAAGAAAAGTTCTATTTCAACGTCGGTGATACTGGCTTCAAGGCCTGGTCCACGCGCTTTGGACGTATAGGTGCGGCGATCTGCTGGGACCAGTGGTTCCCCGAAACCGCCAGGGCCATGGCCCTGCAGGGAGCAAACCTGCTCCTCTACCCCACCGCCATCGGCTCGGAGCCCGAAGAGACCGGCGGCCTGGAGACCCGTGACATGTGGCAGCGCGCCATGATCGGTCACGCGGTGTCGAACTCGTGCTATGTTGCTGCCGCCAATAGGGTCGGCAAAGAGGGAGGCGCGCGCTTCTACGGCTCGTCGTTTATCTGCGACTACACCGGGACCAAGCTCGCTGAAGCCGACGAAAGCTCGGAAACGATAATCTACGCCGACCTCGACTTTGGCGCAGCCCGGCGCTTTCGGGCCGGTTTCGGCTTTTTCCGAGACCGCCGCCCCGAACTCTACGGTCGGCTGCTGACCCTCGACGGATCACATAAAACTGGCGCTGAATAAAGCCTCACAGCCCTGCATGGCGCCCCCCGGGTCGCCTGGGAGGGCGTCACTGCACGGTGGCACCCAATGCCACTCGGCTGGGAGCCGACGCTCATCTCGAGTGGTGTAGACTCACCTATCGCCATAACAACGGCGTGTGTAAGTCACGTAATCTGTCACACACAAGCAAACGGCAGATGTGCAATATGAGGCGTACATGTATTTGTCTTCACATCAGGCAAGAAAATCTGTTACACTGCACACGATGTCCTGGTCGCGCTTACTTCACATCGGTTCGCTGCTGATGCTGGCTGCCCCCTTCGCCGCCGCTCAAGGAACGTACACTGTGCAGCCGGGGGACACGCTTTCCGACTTGGCTGTGCGCTTTGGCATCAGCGAAAACGCGCTTCTTTCTGCCAACATGCTGACCGGCACCGACCTGCTCGCCGGGGCTGTGCTCAACATTCCCAGTACCGACAGTTACACCGTGCAACCCGGCGACACGCTTTCGGACGTTGCCACCGACACGGGTATCCCGGTCGAGGAACTGATGGCGATGAACGGGCTTACCGACACCACGCTGGTCATCGGTCAGGAATTGACCCTTGGCGGCGCAGCGCCCGAGCTGCCCCTTACCGTGACTGTCGAGGCCGGCGAGTCGCTCTGGACTCTGGCTGAACGCTACGGCGTGTCGGTCTCGAGCCTGAGCAGCGCCAACGGCCTCCCGGACGACGCTATGCTCTCGGTCGGCGACACGCTGACGGTTCCCGGTGTCTACGCCGACGCGGTTCCCAGCGATCAGGGGGGCGGTGCCGCCCCACGCGTTACTGTCGAAGCGGGTCAGTCGCTCTCGGAAATCGCCGAAACGCACGGTACGAGCGTTGGCGCACTCATGGCCATGAACGGCCTCGACAGCGATCTGCTCAACCCCGGCGACACCCTGCTGCTACCGCCAGCAGCAGGCGCGAGCGGCTCGAATGTGCTGATCTGGCCTCTCGAGGGCGTCATCACCTCGTACTTCGGCCCGCGCAACCTGCTCGGCATGACCTATCACTACGGGCTCGATATAGACGGCGTCACGGGCGACCCAATCATGGCAGCGATGTCGGGGACGGTTACCTACAGCGGCTGGAACGGTGGCTACGGTTACTGCGTGATCGTCGAGCGCGACGGGGTCGAATACTACTACGGGCACGCTTCGGAGCTCGACGTCTCGGTCGGCGAAGAAGTCGTTGTAGGCGACGTGATCGCCAAGGTCGGCTCGACAGGGAACTCGACAGGCTCACACCTGCACTTCGAGATTCGCATCGACGGTCAATCTGTCGATCCGCTGCCCTACCTCGAGCGGACAGCTTCGCTCCCATAGCCCGCGTCACCGCTTAAACTGTTCATCATGAGGTCTCGAGAAAGAGTGCAGACGCTCCTCGAGCAACGCTTCGGCTTTAACACCCTTCGAACGGGTCAGCTCGAGGTGATAGACGGCGCACTCGCCGGGCGCGACGTGCTCGCCGTTATGCCGACCGGGGCGGGTAAGTCGCTCTGCTATCAGCTCCCCGCGCTCGCCACACCGGGCCTTACCCTCGTTGTCAGCCCCCTCATTGCCCTTATGAACGATCAGGTCGCGGCTCTCGTGAAGCGTGGTATTCCTGCAGCAAGCCTCAGCTCTCAGCAGAACGCGGACCAGCAGACACACATCCTCGCACGCCTCGGGACACTTAGACTCCTCTACCTCTCCCCCGAACGCCTGGGCAGAAGCGCGGTACAGCAGGCGCTCCTGAAGACGCCCCTGACCCGGCTCGTGGTGGATGAAGCGCACTGCATCTCGAGCTGGGGCCACGACTTTCGCCCGGACTACCGTCAGCTCGGTCACCTTCGTGAAAAGTTAGGTCACCCGCCTGTTACGGCGCTTACAGCAACAGCGACCCCGAAAGTCCGGGAGGATATCGCCGCGCTGCTCGGGTTGCAAAGACATGTTGTAGTCCTGACGGGCTTTGAGCGCCCAAACCTGCGTTACCGGGTGTGGGCCGTACCGAACGAATCGGCCCGACTCGAGGCCCTCCACAGTCTTCTTACACATGGCGAGAGGCCAGCTGTCGTCTACGCTGGAACCCGCGACCGGACGGAAGCGCTTGCCGAGCAGATCCGCCTCTGGGGTCTGGAAAGCTACGCTTACCATGCAGGCTTCTCCGCAGAGACACGTAACCGCGTGCAGAACACATTTTTGAGCAGCCATGCGGGCGTCATGGTAGCGACCAACGCTTTTGGTATGGGCGTCGATAAAGGGAACGTGCGGCAGGTCATTCACGCCGATCTGCCCACCTCACTCGAGGCCTACTATCAGGAGGCGGGCCGCGCCGGGCGGGACGGAGCAGAGGCGACCTGCACGCTGCTGCTTGCGCCGCAAGACAGCGGGCGGCAACGCGATCTGCTCCTCGCCTCGAGCCCTACCCACCTGGACCTCAAAAAGCTCTACGTCCTCCTGCGCAACCGCGCGCCTCAACCGCTCAGCGCACGCGAGCTCGAGCACTCCTGGAACCGGGGCAAGCTTGTCGGAGCGTTGAGACTGCTCGAGGAGAGCGGCGTCATTATTCTGACGCGCCCGAATAACCGCCTCACGGTCGGCCTCAGCCCGGAAGCAGGGACTAGGGTTCCAGACCTAGAGGCCCTGCAGGTCGGCGAACTCCTCGACCGCAAGCTGGCCCTGCTCAGGGCTATGACGCACTACGCTCACGCGCCGCACTGCCGCCGTGACGCACTCCTGCGCTACTTTGGCGATACGCCGAACTCCCCAACGTCGCCATGCAGCTGCGACCACTGCCGTCTTGTTCCGAACCTGACTGAAACGAGTCTCCGTGCGCTCGAACCGTTCACGAAGCCAAGGGCACCCCAGCCTGGGGATACTCTCCCCCACTGGCTCGCCGAGCAGGGCTACCTCGAGCCCCGACCTCACCTCTGGCGTCGCCGCTACGGCCTCTCGGAGCGGGGCAAACGCGCCCTGGCGGCTGCGTGAAGCGCGTCATCGTCGTCGGAGATATTCACGCGCAGGTCGGCAAGTTCTGGGCCATCTTGCGCGACGCGGATCTCGTTACAGACACATGCGAACCTTCGCCTGCGCTCAGGTCGGGGGAGCTCGAGCTGGTTCTCCTTGGCGACCTCGTCCATGCCAAGACCCGCGAGAGCTACGCAACCCTCATAGGTGAAAGCCGCTTCGACGAGTACGACCCGGCACAGGTCGAACGGGCCGAACAGGCCGAGGAAGCGTTTCTCTACGAGGTAAAGGCTTTTTGCACCGCAGCCCAGGGGCATGTGACCGTACTGCTCGGGAACCACGACCATAACGCGCTTACCGGTCAGGGCGGCGTGCTACGGACCGACGATCTGCAACACCTCGAGTGGCGTCCATCGGGCCGAAGACTGCCACAAGACCTCGAGGGGTGGCTGGCAAGCTGGCCCCTGGGCCGCGTCATTGACGGCGTCCATTTCGCACATGTCGGCCCGCTACCCGCGCACAACAGTTACGATCCCGGCTTCTATCTCGAGAACCGGCGAGGCTGGATTTTAGAGGAGCGCGACGTGCTGGCCGAAACTCCGTTCCGCTTCGGCGTCTACGGCCATACGCCGATACGTGGTGGGGCACACTTCGCCTCGCAGGGCCGGGCGCTCCTTCTGGACACCAACGGCGTCGCTGGGGAGTACAGCTACGCCGAACTGACAATTACGCTCGAGCGAGTCCATCTGAAGCTGCGCGGCGTGTATCTAGACACCTGGATCTAGTGTCATGGCACCTTCTGCTGGGACAACGGCACGCTTCGCGTGCCCGTACCGTGTCCTCACCCTACGAACACCGCTCTTTCGGTCTTCGTTTGCGCTCTTGACTTTCAAACAGACTGAAGGGTTCATCCGCCGTGACTCGGCAACGGTGGGGAACCATCAAGACCAAAGGCTAACTGCACGTCGTGTTTATCGAACGCCTTGTTATCCGATCAGCCGTCAAAACGTGCTCAGCAGCAAATTAAGTCGCGTCTCCTCGAGGCAGCCACAACACCCCTGACCTCCACCTGACACATTTAAATCTATTTATGTATAGAATACCTGTATGGATGATCTGGTCCTAAAACTCAAAGCCATTGCCGACCCACACCGCCTCAACATCCTCAACTTCCTGCTGGAACCCATTCAGAGCTGTTGCAGCCGTGATGAGGGCGTGTGCGCTTGCGACCTGGAAGACTTTCTCGGCCTGTCACAGCCTGCCGTGAGTCATCACATGAAACTTCTGGTGCAAGCGGGTTTCGTGCGTGGTGAGAAGCGCGGCAAGTGGGTCTATTACAATCTGGTGCCGGGGGCTTTTTCGTCAGTGCGGGAACAGCTGGGCCGTTATGAGTTAGCCGAGGTGGGCGAGGTCGCCGCATGAGCGTGATTGCACCGCGCAAGCGGCTGTCTTTCCTTGATCGCTACCTTACGCTATGGATCTTCCTAGCAATGGCGGCCGGCGTCGCCCTCGGCGCAGCCGTGCCAAATATCAGCCGGGCGCTGGACACCCTCAGCGTCGGCGCAACCAACATTCCGATTGCCATCGGCCTAGTGCTGATGATGATCCCACCGCTCGCCAAGGTGCGCTACGGCAAGCTGCCGCAGGTGTTCCGCAACGTGCGGGTGTTGGGCCTATCGCTCTTGCAAAACTGGCTGATTGGCCCGTTCCTGATGTTCTTTCTGGCGATTATCTTTCTGCCAAACCATCCCGAATACATGGTGGGGCTGATCTTGATCGGCCTGGCCCGCTGCATTGCGATGGTCTTGGTATGGAACGAGTTGGCCGAAGGCGATCGGGACTATGCCGCGGGGCTGGTCGCCTTCAACAGCGTGTTTCAGGTACTCTTTTTCAGCGTCTATGCCTGGTTCTTCCTCTCGGTACTGCCGCCCCTGTTCGGGCTAGAAGGCAGCATTGTAGGGATCAGCATTGCCGAAGTGGCGCGCGCAGTGCTGGTCTATTTGGGGATTCCCTTTGCGATCGGGGTACTCTGCCGCGTCGTCCTGATTCCACTTAAAGGGCAAAACTGGTACGACACGGTGTTTCTGCCGCGTATCAGCCCGGTTACGCTGATCGCTTTGCTCTTCACCATTGTGGTGATGTTCAGCCTGCAAGGCGGGCAAATCCTCGCCCGGCCCGTTGATGTGCTGCTGATCGCCGCACCGCTGCTGATCTATTTCGTGGTGATGTTTCTCGTCTCCTTCGCCATGGGTCGCCTCGTGGGGGCAGATTATTCGCAAACCGCTACCCTCTCCTTTACCGCTGCCGGAAACAACTTCGAGCTGGCGCTGGCGGTCGCCGTAGCCGTGTTCGGCGTCGGCTCCGGCGTGGCCTTCGCGGCCGTTATCGGGCCGCTGGTCGAGGTTCCAGCAATGATCGGCTTAGTAACAGTCGCCTTCTGGCTGCGGCGTCGCTATTTCGGACAGCCCAAGCCAACCGATCAAACGGTGGTGCCAGCGGCTGATGCGGGCTGTGCCACGGAAATAACCCATAACTTCAAAGGGGAACGCTCATGATGCGGGTTTTAATTCTTTGCACCCATAACTCGGCGCGGAGCCAGATGGCCGAAGGCTGGGTGCGGCACTACGCGCAGACACTCGGCGCAGATATCAACGTGTCCTCGGCAGGAACTGAAAAAACACAGGTCAAACCAGAAGCGGTTGAGGTAATGCGTGAAGTCGGCATCGACCTCTCGGGTCACAGTTCCAAGACGCTGGACATGCTGAGCGACCCATGGGCCTTCGATGTGGTGGTGACGGTTTGCGACAGCGCCAACGAAGCCTGCCCCGTCTATCCGGCCAAAACCACGCGGCTACATGTATCGTTTCCCGACCCTAGCGGGCAAGACGCCAGCGCGTGGCGCGAAGTGAGGGATGCGTTAGGTCGCATGAGCCGAGCGCTTGTCGAAGCGATATACAGCCGTGAGTCGCCAACGGCGTCTTTGCTTGAAGCAGCACGTGCTTCGCACTAGAGATCACGAACCAAAACAGATGTCGCCTTGCCTTGGACGCGTACCTCCCGAACCCTGACCCAGGCGCACCCTCGAGCAACCGCTCCGTCGACCTCAAAAGCGTGATTTATGTGAGTGGAGAGTGTTATGTGGGTTTTTATAAGGCGTAGCCGTGAACAGAAACCTGCTCTTACCGATCGTTGCGCTCGCCTTGCCACTCTACATATGGACCGAACTGCTCACGAGCTCACTTTTCTACATGATAGTTGCAGGCGATTAGCGCCTTCGCAGCAACCTAAACGGATCAAAGCAGACCCAACCCCTACGCACTTCCCATATCGGTTCCACTAGGCCTTCATGCTAGACTGCCCGCTATGAAGGTCGAAAGTTGCTCCTACAGTCTCTCGCTAGAGGGTAAAGCCGTCGGCACGCAGGTTTTGCGTACTGCGAATGCCGGCCGCACCACGACGCTCGAGGCGCGGGCGCTGTGGCAGGGCGTTTTCGGGCAACAGAGCCTGACGCAGCGGAGTCAGCTCTACAGGCGCACCGGGGAAAGCCTACGTTTTAGCGAAGAGGTCGAGAGCAAGAGCGATAAGCACACCTACGAGATCGTATTCGACGCCGAAACCGCCCTCGTCCGGGCAACGCGGCGCAGCAGCAGCGGGCTCGACTCGAGTGACGCTCCCTACTTGCGCCCCTATAGCGACCCGCTCGGGCTGCTCCACACGCTGCGCAGTAAAACGGCTGAAGCGAGCGTGTGGTTTCCCATGATCGGCAAGGACGTCATGGCCGAACGGCTGGCCGACGCCGAGGTCGAGACTGCTCTCGGTACACACTGGGCAGTTCCCTTTATCCTCTACCCCGGCCCCAGCTACGTCTATATCGATAAAGAAGCGCCGCATACGATTCTCAAGCTGATTCAGCCCACCACCCACGGGCTGCTCGAGGCGCACCTCACGCGCATCACGCTCGAGGAGGGTAGTCTCGGTACTCCCGCGGAAAGCACCCCTAAACGAAACGACAGCAAACGGCGGCGGCGCGGCGGACGAAGACGCAAGCGCGCACCCGGTCCGTCCTAGATGACACCTGTCACTACCTGAGCCGGGGGGACAGCCCCTATACTCCGGGCGTAGGTCCAGACCCCACAACCGGAGGCATTCCATGCGCCATATCCGCCTGACGCTGCTGCTCCTCTCGAGCCTTTGTTGCTACGCCCTGGCCCAGTCCGAAACCAAACCCGTCATCGCCGATACCCTGCCCTTTTCCACTATGCTGGGCACCTGGGAGGGCGAAGGCTGGTCGATGATGGGCCCCGACAAACGCGCCACCTTCAAGCAGACTGAACACATAGAAGCCAAGGCCGACGGCAACGTCATCGCCGTCGAGGGCACCGGGCGCGACCCCAAAACCGGCGACGTCTCCTTCGAGGCCTTTGCGACCGCCGCCATCGACCACTCGGGCAAGGTCCTGTGGACGGCCTACAACAGCGGCAACATCCTGAACGTCGAACTCAAAACGACCGATACAAGTTTTCAGTGGCACTTCGACGTAGAGGGCGGGCAGATACGCTATACCAGCCAGGTCGAAGGCGATACCTGGCATGAAACCGGAGAATTCTCTCCAGACGGCGGCAAAACCTGGGTGCCGACGCTCGAGATGACTCTGAAGCGGACAAGCCAGTAGCGTCAGGTGGCGACAGGACGACGACCCGTACGCCGAATGACGAGCGCCATCAGTCCCGCTAAAACCGCGATCACTCCTGCCAGATAAAAAGCCAGCACGTAGTCGCCGAAAGCGTCGCGGGCCAGCCCGGCGGCCCAGGCCGCGACCGCTGCGCCCAGCTGATGGGCCGCAAAGATCCAGCCGTACACCACGCCGACGTTGCGCCGCCCGAAGGTGTCGGCGGTGAGCGCGATGGTCGGCGGCACGGTAGCGATGTAGTCGAGGCCGAAAAGCATGCTGAACATGACGATGCCCAGCGTGTCGTGCAGCGCGGGCAGAAACAGCAGGCTGAGGCCGCGAAAAATGTAGTAGACAAGCAGCAAGCGGCGCGGGTCGAAGCGGTCGGTGAGCCAGCCCGACGCGATGGTCCCGACGAAGTTGAACGCACCCATAAGCGCCAGCGCGCTCGCGGCGGCAGTCTGCGTAAAGCCGTGATCGACAGCGTGAGGGATGAAGTGCTGGCCTACAAGACCATTCGAAGTCGCGCCGCAGACGTAGAAGGTAACCGCCAGCAGCCAGAAGTCCGGTGAGCGAAGCGCACGCCGCATCACCCCCGTTTCGCTCGCTAGAGGTGGCCCGTCCTGCACTGTACCCCCGAGCGGCAGAAGCCCTATGCTCTCGGGATCGTCGCGCATGAAGAGAAGGACAGGCAGGATCAGGGTCAGGCAGACCCCCGCCAGCACGAGCGCCGCCGTACGCCACCCGAAGCTCACGGCCCAGCTTGTCAGAAGGGGAAAAAAGACGAGCTGCCCGGCACTCACCGCTGCGCCCATGATGCCGACTACCAGCCCCCGGTGCGTCACGAACCAGCGGTTGGCGACGAGCGCTCCGAGCACGCTGGCGACAAGACCTGTGGCCAGACCCGAGGCGAAACCGAAGGCAAGGTAGAGCTGCCACTGGCTCGTCACGAAGCTCGAGGCCACCATCGAGAGAGCACTCAGCAAAATGCTGACGAGGGTGACAGGGCGCACGCCAAAGCGCTGCATCAGGTTGCCTGAAAGCGGTCCCCCGAGCCCGTAGACGATCAGACCAATGGCTGCCGAAAGCGACAGACTTGCCGTGGACCAGCCCAGCTCGAGCTGCATAGGCACGAGCCACGCGCCCGGTGCCGAACGTATCCCGGCTGTCACCATCAGGACGGGAATCGTCGTCAGTACGACGACCCAACCATAGTAAAGCGAACGCTTCATGGAGACTCCTGGGGCGCACCAACTCGAGGTATCGGTTCAGCAGATGTGCGCTTGTCTAACCTTAAGCCAGATACGCGCTCAC
>JBMDWS010000227.1:0-8092 GCA_048594695.1 Truepera sp.
GCGCGAGGCTGAAACAGGGATAACGGCCCCGTTTCTCGGGGCCTCGGTGACGATTCCCCCTGGCACGCGTACCGGGGATACCGTCCGGGTACCAGGAGGAGGCATCGGGGGTGGTGATATGGTCGTGACGGTCAGGACCGATTTCTGGGGAGGGCTCTGGCGGCGCGTGAAAAGCGCCCTCAGCTAAGGAGCGATATGGCGAAGAAAAAACAGTCAAAAAACGACGCCAAGGTAGCTTCGGGTGAGCCCTCACAGGACGACCGCCCGCTCTACGTCATCAGCGTCGCTGCCGAACTCGTGGACATGCACCCGCAGACGCTGCGCCTTTACGAGCGCAAGGGGCTTATCGAGCCGAGTCGCTCTTCGGGTCAGACACGCCTTTACTCTCAGCGCGACATCGACCACTTGCGTGAGATTCGCCGCCTGACGCAGGAGCTTGGTGTAAACCTCGCAGGTGTCGAGGAGATCATCCGTCTGCGGCGGCAACTCGATCAGCTTCAGGGCAGCATGGAGTCGCGTATTGGCGTGTTGCAAAACGAGATCAGCGACCGCATTCTCGATTACCGCAAACAGGGAGAGCTAGAGGTCGGCGACGCGGACAGCGATTTTGGCGAGGACGAAACCTGAGCGTCGGCGACGCGGCGGTATACTCGCCCCATGACGCGCCCCAATGAGGAAGACAAGCGTTACGTCGAGGCTCACGCCGACGCCATTCTCGCTGAACTGAACGATTTCCTGCGTATTCCCTCGGTAAGTACCGACCCCCGTCACGCTGGGGACGTGCGCCGTGCCGCCGACTTCCTGATCTCCAAGCTCGGCGCGCTGGGCTTTGAAGCCCAGCTCTTCGACACCCCCCGTCACCCGGTCGTTTACGCCGAACGCAAGGTCTCGGAGACGGCTCCGACTGTCCTTATCTACGGGCACTACGACGTGCAGCCCCCTGAGCCGCTCGAGCTCTGGACCACCCCGCCTTTCGAGCCGACGGTGCGAGACGGCGTCCTCTACGCGCGCGGCGCGTCGGACGACAAGGGGCAGGTCTACGCGCACATCAAGGGCGTTGAGGCGCTTCTGAACGGGACAGGTACGCTGCCTCTCAACGTCAAGTTCGTGATCGAGGGCGAGGAGGAGATCGGTAGCCCTAACCTCATCCCCTTTATCGAGCGCCATAAGGACCTGCTTGCGGCTGACATCGTGCTCATCTCGGACGGGGCCATGGCTGCGCCGGACACGCCGACCATCACCTATGGGCTTAAAGGGCTGGCCTACTTGGAGGTGCGCGTGCGGGGCGCGGCAATGGATCTGCACTCGGGAGCGTTCGGAGGGGCAGCCCCTAACCCGATCAACGGACTTGCGAAGATGATCGCCGCCCTGCATGACGACGCGGGCCGGGTGACGGTGCCTGGATTTTACGACGCGGTGATCGACATCACTCCCGAAGAACGGGTGGTCTTTGCCCGTGCGCCCTTCGATGAAGCGGCGCTGGCTGAGGAGCTGGGTGTTCAAGCGTTTCCTGGTGAAGCGGGCTACACGGTGCTCGAGCGCCTTTGGGCGCGCCCCACCCTCGACTGCAACGGTATCGGCGGGGGTTTCCAGGGGGAGGGTTCGAAAACGGTCATCGCCAGTGAGGCCATGGCCAAGATTTCTTGCCGCCTAGTGCCGAATCAGACGCCGCAGGATATCTCACGGAAGCTCGGCGACTATCTCCGCAGCCTCGCACCCGCAGGACTTTCGGTCGAGATCATCGACCTGCATGGGGGCGACGGTGTGCTGACGCCGCTCTCGAGCCCCGCCGTACAGGTCGCCGGTGCAGCACTCTCGGAGGTGTACGGCAAGGAGACGGTGTTTGCCCGAACCGGTGGCACCATTCCCGTAGGCAGCACCTTTCAAAAGGGTCTGGGGGCGGACGTGGTGTTTGTCGGGCTTGGACTCGAATCGGACAGGGCGCACTCGCCCAACGAGAAGTTCGACCTTGTCAATTACTACCGGGGAATCGAGGTGAGTGCGGCCCTTCTGAGGTCGTTTGCCGAGCTGCGTTAGGTGTCGAAGGTCCCAGATGGCTAGCGTGTGGTAGGGGGTACTAGCCCTTTTGCTCCGACAGTCCTAAGGCTAGGACCGAAGCCTAATGCAAGGAAACAATCTTAATATCGGCAGGTGTCTGGACCTGATCTTGTTCCGAGGCGTATTTCCGGCCTCGACGGTTTACGTGCTGTATCAATTCTGCTCGTTCTGCTCGGGCACGCCGGCGAAACGCTGCCTGTGCATACTGCCTGGACTGACACCCTGGTCTTGTTTCTGGGCAACTCGAGGGGCGGGGTGCTGACGTTTTTCGTCATCAGCGGCTACCTCATCACTTACCTCTTGCGCCGCGAGCTCGAGGGGCGGGGGCGCGTGAGCCTGCGGGGGTTTTACCTGCGCCGCGTGCTGCGCATTTTTCCGGCCTTCTATACGTACCTCCTGGTGATCGCTGCTCTCGCCCTTGCGGGTCTCGTTACGATGCGGGCCTCCGAGCTACTCTCTGCCGGGACATTTACACTCAACTACTGGTTGGTTCTGCCCTTTGACACCGACACCTCGAGCGGTTACTGGTTTATCGGTCACTTCTGGACGCTTGCGCTCGAGGAGCAGTTTTACCTCCTCTGGCCTCTCTCCCTCGTCCTTCTAGGCTTACGCCGCGCCCGTTGGGTCGCTGTCGCCCTTATCGCTCTTACGCCCGCGCTGCGTCTCGTGACGTATCTTCTCTGGCCCGACCTGCGGGAGAATATCGGCACGATGTTGCATACATCGTCCGATTCGCTCATGATCGGCTGTTTGCTGGCGCTTTTGCAGGGCGAGGGGTGGTTCGAGACGCGTGTCAAGGTGCTCGTCAGCGCGGGCACAGCGGCCGTAGCGGCCCTCTTTTTGTTCGTCGTGTCACCGGTCCTGGCCGAACGCTTTGGGGGGATGTACGTGCTGCCTGTCGGTACGACGCTCGACGCCTTCGCCATCGGGCTCATCTTGCTCTATCTGACGCGCCACCCGGCGTCGGCTGTGGGCAAAGTCTTGAACGCGCGGCCCGTTGTCTTCGTGGGTGTGCTCTCTTACAGCCTCTACCTATGGCAACAGCTCTTTCTGACTCCCCTAAACCGGACAGTTTTTGGCGTGTTCCCACTCAACCTCGCGGCGTGCTTTGTGGTGGCTTGGCTGTCTTACCGTCTGATCGAGAAACCCTTCCTGCGGCTCCGTGATCGGCAGCGTCTCCGGACGCCCAGGACGACGGGTGCGGCGTCTGAAGTTTGATTCAGGTGCTACATCATTAGAAATGTAACGCGACAGCATGAGGGAGCGAGATAGAGCACAGCCCGGCGCGCGAGGGTGTCGCTGCTGCGCCGGGCTGACTGCAGGGTGATTAGCTTAAAAGTCGCTCGAGCCCCCTGAGCGGTAACCATACCCAGTCGGGGCGGCTACCGAGCTCGTAACGCACCTCGTAGAGCACCTTATCGAGTTGATAGGCCCAGATGAGCAGGTCGCGGGCCACCGGGTCTTGCGGCAGGAACGCCGCCTCGCTTCCGGCGGTCGAGAGGTAGGCCTCTAGAAACGCCGCTTCGCTCCAGCGGATGAGCAGGTCGGCCCAGGTTTCGTCACTGCTGCCGTGTTCCTGGGCGTAAGTCTGCCACGCTACGAAAGCTGCGTACTCGAGCGAGCGCAGCATCCCGGCCACGTCGCGGAGCGCCTGGTCGCGCTCGCGCCGTTCACTGAGGGGTCGCGCCGGTTCACCCTCGAAGTCGAGGATGTAGAGTTCGCTGTCGGCGCGGATAACCTGTCCAAGATGATAGTCGCCGTGAACGCGAATCTTCTGCCAGTCTGGTGTAAGCCCGGCGAGGTCGTCGAGCTTCTGTAGCGCAGCCGCGAGCCTCCCGGTATCGAGAACGTGGCCCTGCGCCTCTAATTGCGCGACAGTTTCCTCGGCGTCACGGCGAATACGTGCGGCAAAGGCGCTTAGGTCTTCGGGTGTGGTCGGCTGTGGGCGCAGAGTGGGGATATCGGCCTGGGCGAGCGCCCTATGCAGTTCGGCTGTGCGGACGCCAAGGAGGCTCGCGAGGTTTAGGCTTTCGCCCGCGCTATCCTCGAGCCATGCAGGTAACGGGTCGTTGTAATGCTTCGGCAGGGCGTCCTCAGGGGGTGTTGAGGCGGAGGTGCGGCTCAGATAACGGGTGTCTTCCTGCAGCACGTAAGACCAGGCGTCGCTACCGCCGGGGATGAAGCTCTGGAAGATGCCCAGGGAGAGCGCGGGCTCGCCGCGTCGGAAAGAGAGGTTGCCCTGGAGCTGTGGGGCAAAGGCAAAACCGGCCGCGGTGAGGTACGAGAGCATCTCGACTTCAGGGTTCGATTCGTCCTCGAGCTTGCGGTAGAGTTTGCCGAAGACCTGTCCCCCGAACGAAGCCGAGGAGTTGCTCTGTTCGACCCCCATGACGTTGGCCTCGCTCACCGCTGGTAGACGCTGCCCAGCCGTCGCCGACGCGCTATAGGTTCCTTGCAGCGAGCGCCCGCGCCAGCCGCGCGCCGTCGCGTTGTAGAGCGCCATCCAGAAGTCGGCCGAAGCTGTCGCGTCATAGAGGAGTGTGCGCCCGTCCGCACCACGCAACCAGGCCACTGGCGCGCGGGGGAAGTTCTCCTGCAGCGCTTTGGCCTCTTCCGTAGATGCTGTCGTTAGCGGCAGGAAGTAACGCTCTAAGCTGCCGTCCTCGAGAGTGACGCGGACGAGAGCCAAGTAGCTCTGTGGACTGGCCTGGAGGCGAACGGCGTCAACCAAGCGCGCCTCCCGGATTCCTTTGGCCTTGGAGCCAAACCAGCGCTGTACACGCAGGTAGTCGGGCAAGATGTGTTCCAACTGCGTCTTGGCGTCGCCTTGGACCATGGTGTCGACGAGCATCGTCTCGAGGCCGCCCGCGAGCTTCAGGGTCGGCAGTTGCCGGTCGGGCGCGTCCTCCGCGTCGTCGTCGGCCTCCGCGACGACCTCGGAGCGCAGAACGAACCAGTAGAACCCATGTGGGCTCAGGGTAATGGGGTAGCGCGCCGCGTTCGCATTATCCTCACCGCCGATGGTCGGAAACGGTGCCTGACTGAAGAGTTCGGTAGGCACCGCACCCTCAAAACGCTCTAGCGGCAGATAGGCAGCCTGAGCGAAACGCGAGAGGTTGGCGACGACCAGGATGGTTTCGCCTTCGTATTCGCGCAGGAAAGCGAAGACGCGTTGATTGCCGACGTTTAGAACCTCGAGCGATCCCCGCCCAAAAGTCTTACCGTGTTGGTTACGCAGCCGGATGATGCGCCGCATAAAGCCGTAGAGCGAGTGAGCGCTGCGCTTGGCATCCTCGACGTTGACGAACTGGTACGAGTAGATACCTTCGTTGATGGGGGGCATGAAGAGCTGGTGAAAGGGTGCGCGAGAGAAGCCGCCGTTGCGGTCGGGGCTCCACTGCATCGGTGTCCGGACCCCGTTGCGGTCGCCCAGGAAGGTGTTGTCGCCCATGCCGATCTCGTCGCCGTAGTAGAGGATAGGACTCCCTTTTAGCGACAAGACGAGCGCGTTCATCAGTTCGATGCGGCGGCGCTCGCCACCCAGAAGGGGCGCGAGGCGGCGGCGAATCCCTAAGTTCAGCCGGAACTGCCGGTCCGAGGCGTACTCGTTATACATATAGTCGCGCTCTTCGTCGGTGACCATCTCGAGCGTCAGTTCGTCGTGGTTACGCAAAAACAGTGCCCACTGCGCCGCGTCCGGAATACCTTCGGTGAGACCCAGCATCTCGACGATGGGTTGCCGGTTTTCGCGCCGCAGGGCCATATACATGCGCGGCATCAGCGGAAAGTTGAAAGCCATCTGCACGCCGTCGCCGGTACCGAAGTAGGGCAGAGTGTCTTCGGGCCACTGATTTGCCTCCGCCAGCAGCACGCGGGTGCCGTTGTAGCGGTCGTCCATCGCCTTGCGCAGCCTCTTGATGGCGTCCAGAGTCTCCGGCAGGTTTTCACCGCTGGTTCCTTCGCGCTCGTAGAGGTAGGGGATGGCGTCTAGGCGCAACCCGTCCACACCCATGTCGAGCCAATAGAACATCACGTCATGGAGGACCTGCTCGAGCTCCGGGTTGTCCCAGTTGAGGTCGGGCTGATGGGAAAAAAAGCGGTGCCAGTAGTACGCGCCAGCAACCGGGTCCCAGGTCCAGTTCGAGTGCTCGGTATCGGTAAAGATGATGCGAACATCCTTGTACTTCTCGGCGGTATCGCTCCATACATACCAGTCGCGTTTGGGCGAACCCGGCTGCCGCGCCTCCTGAAACCAGGCGTGCTGGTCGGAGGTGTGGTTCAAGACGAGTTCGGTGATGACCCGCATCCCGCGTGCGTGTGCTTCCTCTAAAACCGCCTTGAAGTCGTTCAGGTCGCCGTGCACCGGGAGGATGGTGTTGTAGTCGGAGATGTCGTAGCCGTCGTCGCGCAGCGGCGAGTCGTAAAACGGCATGATCCAGAGCGTGTTGACGCCGAGTTCCTCGAGGTGCGGCAGCTTTTGCCGGAGGCCCTCGAAGTCGCCGTAGCCGTCGTCGTTCGAGTCGAAAAACGAGCGCACGTGAACCTGATAGACGATGGCGTCTTTGTACCAGAGCGGGTCGGTGCTCGCGTCCGGGCTCGGGGCGTTCTGCCCTTCGGATTCGACCTGCGCGACGCGGACGTTGGGGTTGGAAACGGGGTGATCTTTTTCGAAATCCACGGCTGACCTCTAGATGGCCCGCTGCCGGGCGGCGTGATGGGCGCTGCGGGCCGAGACCCGAAAGACGTGCGCCGGGAAGACGTGAGGGTTGAGCTGAATGAAGTTATGCGCGCCCTGCCAGGTGTAGTGCTCTCCGCTGATCAGATCCTCGACGCTGTAGGGTTCGTTGTCGGGTAGCTCGAGCGCCCCCAGATCGAGGTGCAGGGTGCCTGCCTGAGTGTTGTGGTCGTCGAACGAAACGACTACCAGAATGCGGTTTTCACCGTCCTGCTTGGAATAAGCCAGGAGCTGATCGTTGTCGACAGTGTGAAAGCGGAGGCTGCGGTTGGTGCGCAGCGCCGGGTTCTCGTGGCGGATCGTATTGATCTGCGTGATGAGCGGCTTGAGCGAATCGGGGTTGCCTAAGTCCCAGTCGCGGATCTCGTACTTTTCGTTGTTTTTGTTCTCTTCACGCAGTTCGTGCGGCTCGTTGTCCATCAGCTCGAAGACTGGACCATAGATGCCGTACGAGGCCGACATCGTCGCCGCCATCACCAGCCGCGCCTGAAACGAAGCCTTGCTGCGCAGGTAGGGTGGCAGGATGTCGTGGGTGTTGGGCCAGAACGAGGGCCGGTAGAACTCGGCCACCTCGGTCTGGAAGAGTTCGGTCAGGTATTCGGTAAAGTCGCCCTTCCAGTAGCGCCAGGTGAAGTAGGTGTAGCTCTGCGAAAAGCCCGCCTTGGCGAGCGCGTACATCTGCTTGGGCCGGGTGAAGGCTTCCGAGAGCATCACCAGGTCGGGGTAGTCCTCGCGCAGGGAAGAAATGCACCACTCCCAGAATGGGAGCGCCTTGGTGTGCGGGTTGTCGACGCGGAAGACCTTCACGCCCTTTTCGGCCCAAAAGGCAAACACGTCGCGCAGTGCCAGCCACAGGTTTTCCCAGTCCTCGCTCTCGAAGTCGAGTGGGTAGATGTCCTGATACTTCTTGGGCGGGTTTTCGGCGTATCTAATGGAGCCGTCGGGGCGCTGCCGGAACCAGTTCGGATGTTCCTTGACCCAGGGGTGGTCGGGCGAGGCGTTGAGGGCGATGTCGAGGGCGACCTCGAGCCCCAGCTCTGTGGCCCGCTTCACAAACCGCTCAAAAGCGGGCATGCCGCCGAGTTCGGGGTGTACGTCGGTCAGGCCGCCCTCGTCGCTACCGATGGCGTAGGGCGAACCCGGCTCACCGGGCTGGGCGGTCGGGCTGTTGTCCTTACCCTTGCGAAACGCCGTGCCGATAGGATGGATGGGCGTCAGGTAGGCGATGTCGAAGCCCATCGACTTGACGTAGTCGAGGTGTTTAGCAGCGTCGTCGAGGGTGCCGTGGTTGAGGCCCTC
>JBMDWS010000228.1:0-6004 GCA_048594695.1 Truepera sp.
CAGGATCATCTGCCCTTCCCCACCGATATTGACGACGTTGGCGCGAAAGGCGATGCAGATACCGAGTCCTACGAGCAGCAGGGGTGTCGCACGCACCGCTGTGTCGGCTAGGGCGTTTTGTGAGCCAAACGCCCCGCGAAAAAGCGCACTGTACCCTTCAATCGGATTCGCACCGAGCAGAATCAGCATCACTGCGCCGATAAGTAGTGCGAGTGCTGCTGCGAGGATTGGTACGACGATATCGAAGAGTCGGTCCAGCCAATGGGTCGTCATGAGCTTGATCGAGCGCGCATATGCACCCCCCTCGAGCAAATGTAACGCCTTTTGTGTACACGTGTAAAGAACCTACGGGCCAAAAAAACCATAAGCCAAAAAAACGAGCGAAGTGTAACGCATTTTTGTTACACTTCGCTCGTTGTGATCATTATTAGGGGAAAAGGCGTGAAGTCTTCCGAGACAGTCCTTATCCTCCTGATTTGCCCTTCCTAGCTGCCCTTTTCGGTCGGTAATTCCGCGTCTTTCCAGGCGAGGATGCCCCCGGTCATGTTCACCACGTCGTAGCCTTGGGCCCGCAGGAAGTCGGTTGCCTGGGCGCTGCGTTTGCCGCTGCGGCACTGCGCCACGATTTCACGACCCTGCGGAAGATCGTCCTCGAAGCGGGCGCTCAGTTCCGAGAGAGGCAGGAGTTGAGACCCGGGAATCCGCTCCTCATCGTACTCGTTTTGCTCGCGCACATCGAGGAGGAGGGCACCGTTCCGGATACGTTTTTGGGCTTCTTGTACGGTAATTTCAGGGGTGTCTGCCATGCGTTCTACTATAGCCGCTGAGTCTTTGTGTCGCGGCTCGGAACAACACGCTTGGCGGCGCGTTTGCCCGCTAGACTAGAGCCCATGAGCGAGATGACCCCTTACGTTGTCCGAATGCTCGAGCTGCTCGGTGAGCAAGACCCGATCATGGTTCTGGAGGCCACGCCGCTGCGCCTCGAGGCTCTGACGCAGGGCTGGAGTGAAGCAGACTGGGCGCGTGACTACGGCCCCGGGAAATGGGATGCCCGCCACATCGTCGCGCACCTGGCCGACGCCGAGGTCGGGGTGGGCTTTCGCATTCGGCAAATGGTCGCCGGGGTCATTGATCTGCAACCGTTCGACGAAAAGGCCTGGGCCAGGCCCTACAGCCGTTTCGACCCGCTGCTTGCGCTCGAGACCTTCCGCGCCCTGCGCAGCTGGAACTTGACGCGGTTCGCCTCGTTCGACATGGATGACTGGCTCCGGGAGTCCTACCACCCCGAGCGCGGTCTCATCTCAGTGGATTTAAGCGTGCGGGTGTCGGCAGGACACGACCTCAACCATTTGGCGCAGCTCGAGGTCATTGCCCTGAGCTAGTGGGTAGACACATATTTCTAGCCTAGATCCAGACGTCGTTTTCGGCTGTTTGATCACCCCCCGCATCGCCAGTATTGACAACCCCTCTGGGTTCTATGAGCATGACCTTGACCTCATGATCGGCGTAAGGTTTGTGGCTTACTCCACGGGGAACGACGAATAGTTCACCGGTGTTCAGGATGACAGGGCCATCCTCGAGGTCGATGCGAAGCTCGCCTTCGAGAACGTAGAAGGCCTCGTCTGTTCCGGGGTGACCGTGCCACACGAAATCTCCCTGAAGTCGCACGATCTTGAACTGATAGTCGTTCATTTCGGCGATCACTTTGGGTTGCCACAGCTCGCTGAAAAGGCTGAATTTTTGCTCGAGATTAATGGGTTCGCGGTTCATTTTGACCCTCCACGGGCGCTGCTTCATTACCTGAAAACGTCTCCGATTTCGCTTCAATATGACCGAAAATCATCTGTTCTACCCATAAACGCGTTTCTGGATGGAGCGGGATCGTGTGACCCTTTTGCCCGTACCAGTCAGCAATTTCGTTGCCCCTTTCACGCGCCATTGCACGCCAGTCAGCAAGCATCTCGAAGCGAAAACGTTCGGACATCGGGAAGGTTTTGACGCCGCGCTGCCACCCCTGCGGGTGGTGCTGGTTCCTTGCATAATGCTTGCGCAACGCCTCATCGTTGCCGATGCTGCTGCGATAGAAGGCGACGCCTGCGAACCATTCGTCCGGTAGAAACTTCGACAGGTCGTGCAGCTAGAGGCTCGGCATCGGAACGCCGAGCTTTCGACCCTCTTCGAGCACCAGTCGCTTGTGCCGCAGAAGCCTCCGCAGATAAGCGAGATGATCCGCCAGTCTGTACTCGAGCGGCATGGACACAGCTTAACTCAGAGTATCAACCAAGACAGAACTTGCTAAAATATACTATGGAACTTACTCAACCTCTGGCCTTTACCGATATTCCTGGCTACACACCGCACCTCAGCCGACTTCTCTCGATGATGAGCTACGTGCGGCACACGACCCTTCAGGCTGTCGAGGGCCTGAACGTGGCACAGCTCGATTACCTAGTTCGGCCTGACGGCAATAGTATCGGTATGCTTCTCGCGCATATGGCTGCTGTCGAAGCGGCGTATTTTATCCAGACGGTCGGTACGGGGCAGGTCGAAGATAGCCCGGCGCTGCGCCTTGGAAAAGCAGGCCGGGAAGCACTGCGCGGGCGGCCCCTCGAGCACTACCTCACGGAGCTGGCGCGGGTGCGGGAGCAGACCGAGCGGGGTTTCTTGGCGCTTGATGATGCGTGGCTGCGGCAACTCGACAGCTCGTTTGGCATGCCGACCAGCAACCATTTCAAGTGGTTTCATGTGCTCGAGGACGAAATCAATCACCGGGGGCAGATACGGCTCATCAGGCGAATGATGCCAGGGGATTTGAGCGCGAGCACCTCATAGTGCGTCACGTTCGGCTCTAGCTCGAGCAAAAAGGCCTCGTCTTCGGGGTAGTAGCGGGCCACCGCAACATCCTCTCCAGCAAACGCCCTGATGGCTTCCCACGACTCCCAGAAAGTGATGAGCAAAAAGTGCGCTTCGTTGCCCTCGAGCCGCCGCAACACGTGAACGCTCCGGTTCCCTGCCACAGTCCGGTAGTCTTGATGCCTGTCGCTAACAAGTAGTGGTGATAAGCGTCAGCTCTGTACGCCGGGAAGCTCCCATGCCAGGTGCGTGCAATCATGTCCGACCTCCTGGGACTTAACATGTAAGAAGGCGTTTGCGGTTTTCGCGAATGCGCTTTCAGGACTTTACCTCGCCACGCACAGCCCAGGCGCTGGCCCGCAGCTCGATCCCACCGTCGCCCGTCATGGACAGGCTCGAGCGAATATGCTCGCGGAGCGCTTCCCGCCGCGTTTCGTTCAGGGACATCGCGTAAGCGGGCGCAGTCCCTTGCCCGCCGAGAAAAGGCAGCCAGTAGTCGTCGAAATCGGCAAAGCGCAGGGGAATCTCGAGTCGCTGACTATCGACGTGGCTCAGCCCGGCTCTATGAAAACGCTCTCGCAGGGCCTGTTCGTTTCCCAGAGAGACACGTAGGGTTTCGCTGAGGCTACGGGCCTCCAGGTCGAGGGCGACGGCTGCGTCCCAGAAGGCGCGCATCAACTCCATCCCACCAGCGTAGTCCCAGACGTATATTGCTACTTTGCCCTCTGGCCGTGTCACGCGTACCATTTCCGAGAGCGCTCGCGCCGGATTGGGAATGAAGTTGAGGGCCAGACCCGATACCGTGACATCGAACGACGCCGTCTCGAAGGGTAAGGTTTGAGCGTCACCCACACTAAACGCGACCCTCAGGTCCTGCGTTTGGATACGGGCGTGGCGAATAAAGCCCTCGGAAGGGTCCAGGCCCTGGACGTGGGACGGTGCTGCCAGCGCCAGAATCGTCTGGCTGAGTGCACCCGTGCCACACCCGACGTCGAGCCAGCGACGCCGCTCGGGAAGCCCGAGCCAAGTGAGAAACATACGGGCAACAACGCGGCTCCAGCGGCCCATGTAGCGGTCGTAGGCGTCGCCGCTAGACCATTCGGGGGATAGGCTCGAGCGGTTCATCTCAAGAGTGCCAATTCGAGAAGAGTCTACGTGCTAGAGCTTCGGCAAACAAGCTGCGTAGAGCCCTATAGGTGTGACGGTTATTCATAGCGCCCCTCAAGCTTTTTTGTTATTGTAAGCCAGTTCATAGTTGAGCCCGACCGGAATTATTTAACACTGCCCTCAGCCGCGAGGGTGGAAAATCTGGTCAGCTGGGTCAACGTACTAGGTCGATCGACTTAAGGAGGTGTCGGAATGACGTTGCAGGATGCAGTTTATCAGGTTTTGAAGGCGCGAGGCAGGCCCATGAATATCAAGGAAATTACCCATGAGATCGCGCAGCGAGAGCTTTATGAAAAGCATGACGGTACGCCTGCACGTCCTCGTCAGGTCGACACGAGGGTCGAAAACTATCCTGAACTTTTCATCAAGACAGGGCAGCGCGTAGCCCTGCGAAGCTGGCAGCGGGCAGCCTAGGCGGACCTTAGTCGAAGCGTAACCTTATCTTCGTAGGTGTAACAAGATCCCGATAAGGGCGAGACCATCGGTGATGGCACCCTCGCGGACAGCAGACTCGAGCTCGAGGGGAGAAAACCAGCGCGTGCCCTCGATTTCATTCGTGTCGATTGAACCTGTGCGCGCACCGACGATGCAGTGAACAAGATAAACGGTCATGCCCGAGACGCCATTTAACGGGTGATAAGTATAGATGAGCCGATGGTCGGTAGTTTCGTACCCCGTCTCTTCCGTCACCTCGCGCTCTGCGGCTTCAGTTGCGGTTTCATTCGCCTCGAGGCCGCCCGCCGGTAGTTCCCAGGAGACATTCTGGGTCGGGTAGCGGGCGACCCGCTCGAGCAAGATTTCACCCTCGCTGTTCTCAACCAAAACTGCCACCGCCCCGTGACCGAGGTCGATAACGTGATACTGCTCGATAAGGTGACCATTCGGCATCATGACCCTGTCCCGGTGCAACGTGACCCAAGGGCTTTCGTAAAGGGTCGTTCGCTCCAAGCGACGCGGAAGGTCGTCGTCTTTAGGTGCCATACGTCTCCTCGCTCCTATGAAGCCTCAAGTGGCGTGCTGCGCCGCGCCCGCCTTCATGTTATCCTCGAGCGTTATGGCACTCGAACGCACTTACGCAATGGTTAAGCCTGACGGCGTCAAACGCGGCCTCACGGGCGAAGTTATCCGCCGCATCGAGCAAAAGGGCTTTAAAATCGTCGGCCTGAAGCTCCTCACGATCTCCCGCGAAACCGCCGAAACGCACTACGGCGAGCACAAGGGCAAGCCCTTTTTCGAAGGGCTCGTGTCGTTTATTACCAGCGGCCCGGTCGTGGCGATGGTTCTGGAAGGCGAGAACGCCATTTTGGAGTGGCGCAAGATGATGGGCGCGACGAACCCCAAAGACGCGGCCCCCGGCACCATCCGTGGCGACCTCGCGACCATCCTGGACGAGAACGTAGCGCACGGTTCGGACGCGCCCGAAACTGCCGAGCGCGAGATCGGTATCTTTTTCAAACCCGAAGAACTGCTCTAGTTCTACCAGGCAGGCGCGGCCCACACCCCACGGGGGGGGGGTCCCGCGTTTGTGGCAGGGCCCCACGGGCGGCGCGGGCAGGTAGACTAGTACTGACTTCAGGAGGAACCGTGCCCCAACTTTCCGATGCCCTCAAAGCCCTCAAGGCCTCTGCAACGGTGGCCTTTAACACCAAGGCCACCGAACTCAAGCGTAGCGGTGTGGACGTGGTCGCCATGACCGCTGGTGAACCCGACTTCCAGCCGCCCGAGCATGTGATTGCCGCTGCGCACGAGGCGATCGACAAAGGCCTGAGCAAGTACACGCCCGCCGAGGGCAGCGCCGAACTGCGCGAGGCCGTCGCGGGCAAGTTCAAGCGGGAGAACGGGCTCGAGTACAGCGCGGGCCAGATCACGGTGGGTACCGGCGGCAAGCAGGTGCTCTACAACGGGTTTATGGCAGTCCTGAATCCCGGTGACGAGGTCATTATCCCCGCGCCCTACTGGGTGTCTTATCCGGCACAGGTGCAGC
>JBMDWS010000229.1:0-3679 GCA_048594695.1 Truepera sp.
ACCCGCAAAAACGCCCAGACTTATGTCGAGCAGGCCAGCAAGATCCTCGATAATGACCCCGAGAAGCTCGAGCTGCGCTACAACTCGGAGTGGCTGGAGCCTCTGGGCTTTGCCGAACTCATCCGGCTGGCGTCGTCGTACACGGTCGCGCGGATGCTCGAGCGCGACGACTTTACCAAGCGCTACAGCGAGGGTGTGCCCATTAGCGTCCACGAGTTTCTCTACCCTCTGGCGCAGGCCTACGACTCGGTAGCGATCCGCGCCGACATCGAACTCGGCGGGACCGATCAGCTTTTTAACCTGCTCGTGGGCCGCGACGTGCAGCGCTCTTACGGGCAGGTGCCTCAGATCGCGCTGACCATGCCGCTTCTGGAAGGCCTCGACGGCGTCAACAAAATGTCCAAGTCTTTAGGCAACTACATCGGCGTGTCCGAAGCGCCCGAGGTGATGTTCAAGAAGGCCATGCAGGTGCCCGACGCGCTCGTCTACCGCTACTTCGAACTCGGGACGGCGCTGCTACTAGATGAAGCCAGGCGTCTTGTCGACACCGACATCAAGGAAGCGCACCGCGTGCTGGCCCGCGAGCTCGTCCGCATCTACCACGGTGACGCGCCCATCGCTGAGGCCGAGGCGCGCTTCGACTACGTAGCCAGGGGCGGCATCCCCGACGACGTGCCGGACGTATCAATCGACTCCGGTGAGCTGCAGGATAGGAAGGTGTGGGTCTGCAAACTGGCGACTTTGGCGGGCCTCACGGCCTCGAACGGTGAGGCGCGGCGACTCATTCAGAACCGTGGTTTGAAGCTCGACGGCGAGGCGGTCACCGATGCCAACCTGCAGGTAACGCTGCCCGTGGTGCTGCAGAAAGGGAAGGACGCTTTTGTCAGAGTCGTCTGAGCTATTGGGTTAGTAGCCATCACCCGCTAGCTTCAGTGAGCCCGCATTTTGGCTTGATGGTCGTCTGGAGGTCTAGCCAGCAGCGCGGGGCTCGTTTAGGGGAAGGCTCGAGTGCCTTTTGCCGAGTTACTCCCTTGCCAGCGCAAGCCGTAGTCAGAGCAAGTCGTACCCATTCGCGCCTTCCTGCACGGTAAGCGCCGTAATCAGGTAAGCAATCGTCCTGATGAGCCCCTATCCTGGTGCTGAGTGTGTTTTGGATCGGCTAGACCTGAATCTGGAGGTTCACATGGCAAAACCTACCGAAACCGACTTGCTTGCCGCCCTGCTCGAGTCCTGGGAGCGGCACAACACCATCATGCTCAACTTGCTCGAAAGTCTTCCTGAGGGTGGCCTCGAGGCCGAGGCGACCGACACGAGTCCGACCGTCGCCCAGATGTTCAGCCATATTCACCACGAGCGGTTGGTCTCCGTATCGGAGGAAGCGCCCGAGTACGCCAAGCCCGTGCCGGAAAACGAGTGGGCAACCGAAAGCAGCAAGGAGCATCTTGCCGATATGCTCCATGAAAGCGCCGAGGTGGTCAAACAGGCGGTAGCGGGTCGCGTTCTGGCGGGCAAAAGTACAGACCTGAACTTCGGTCACCCGGCGCTCATGTTGCAGTTTCTGCTGTGGCACGAGGGCTATCATCACGGTCAGATGAAGCTAGCCCTCAAAATATCGGGTCTGCCCGTCCCGGACGACCAAGCTGGGCCGCTCACATGGGATGTGTGGCGAAAAAAGTTTGTCGCCGAGCCTGATGCGCTGTAGTTCAGCGCGTTAGGTTATCGGAACCTCTATGCGCGGCACCCAGATGGCGTCCTCTGGCGGGATGCCCAAGGGCGTGCGCTCGCGCTCTGGAAGGCTGGCGACCCAGGCTGCGAGGTACGCATCGAACTGATCATGCCCTTTTCCAAAGCCCGACGCCTTGAGGGCTCGAGGGAGCAGCTGTTCCTCCCAGCCCAGGCGCTCCCCGACGGCCCGCACCTGCGCCGATAGTCCCGCTGCCCGCGTTTTGTGAACCGCGCTGCAACCGAGCAGCGAGACGGTTGCTTGAGGATAGACTTCTAGACAGGGCCACGACCGGCTGAGGCGGGCAAACAGCGCGAAGCCGACGAGCATCCACAGCCGGTTGGCGTGCGGCAGACGCGCTACTTGGCCACCCGCAGCGAGATGGGCTCGAGCTTTCGCCTCGATCTCGGCGAACTCGGTTTCGGACGGGGTTTTGAAGTACGAGATGCCGAGGGCGTCGAGCGCCCGCTCCGAGTGTCTCTTTGAGAGCGTGGCGGGGCAGGCTGCTGCGGGCGCGTCGAGGGCGACGCGCACGATCTCGACCGAGCACACCGCTTCGACCTGCCGCAGATAGGCCTCGGTTTCCTGCGCGAACGCCTCCCGCGAAGCTCGCTCGAGCGCCAGCACATTGCCGCCCCCGCGTGGCGGGCGCAGCGATAAGGCCCGCAGCGGCAAGGGAGAGAGCCTGTCCCCGCGCCGCACGCATATGCTGATGGGCAGGTACTTTCTTTTGGCGCAGGCCACGTCGATGCCTACATAAGCAGACTGCACACTACGCCTCCTGGTACGCAGCGAGTACGAGGGAAAAAGCTTATACGTCGGCGACGACCCATGATATATGTTTTCCGACAGTCGGACTCCTTCGGGCTGAAGAAGGCTCGAGGTGACACACTGCGCTAGAGTGAAGACATCCTATGACGATTCTCTATCTTCCCGATACCCAGGTCGATGACGCGCTCGACCTCGAGCTTCGCGACCTCCTGAGCGTCTGCTTCGGCGACGCCTTCCGCGAAAAACGCTACCACTACGAGTTGCCTGCCCACCGCTGGCTGGTGCGTGATGAGGGCAAGCTCGTGGCGCATCTTGCCATTCACGAGAAAACGTTCGAGCACGAGGGTGAACATACGCTCTTTTTGGGCGTCGCCGAGGTCTGCGTCGCGCCGAGTCACCGGGGGCGCGGGCTGGTGCGGGCCATGCTGCGGGAGGCTGAAAGGGCGTTTCCCGCGACGCCCTTTGCGATCTTGCTCGGGGATAAGGGTGTGTACGGCTCGAGCGGCTACGCGGCAGTCCACAACGTCTATTTTCCCTATCACCAGACGGATCGGCCTGCCGACGACGTGCTGATGAAACCGTTAGGCGACAAGGCGTGGCCCACGGGCCAGGTCACCATCGAAGGGCCGTCTTTCTAGAGATCCCCAGCAGGTCTCATGGTGGCCCACACGATATAAGAGGCGTCCTGGCATTTGTACGGGACGTTTCCTTCCTTGCAGGTGCGTCAGGCTGTGGGCTCGGGCGGGCGCATAGGGGAACTAGTCTGCAGACCCAAAGGCCAGAGCACCCCGGACGAACGTCAGGCTCGGCCAGCCGCGCAGCATGTTACCTTCCCAGGGGCTGAATTTGGCCTTGCTTCTGAACGTTGCCGCCTCGACCGGGCGCTCGGTCTGGAGGTCGAGCACCACGAGGTCGGCGGGTCGACCGGGCTCGAGCGTCGGCACTTCCCAGCCCATGACGGTGGCTGGGCCGCCTTGCAGGAGGTGCAGGAGCTGGGGAAGCTCGAGTTCACTCCCCTGCACGAGTTCGGTGTAGAGAAGCGGGAACGTCACCTCGATGTTGCCGATGCCGAAGGGTGCTTCGACCATGTCGCGGTCCTTTTCGGCGCGGGTGTGCGGCGCGTGGTCGGTGCCGATGTTGTCCACCACACCCCGCCGGACGGCCTCCCGCAGGTACGCCACGTCC
>JBMDWS010000023.1:0-1684 GCA_048594695.1 Truepera sp.
AGTTGCGCCAATAAAATGGAGGCCCGCTGCTGCAGCGGGCCTCCATTTCGTTGTTACTGGGGAAAGAGGCGTAGGGCGCTAGACCTGCTGCAAGCTCGCCTCTAGACCCGCAATCAGCGTCTCGGCCTCAGCGAGGCGCCGCCGCTCTTCCTCGACGACCTCAGGCGGTGCGTTATCTACGAACTTGGCGTTCCCAAGTTTTTTCGCGCTCTTGTCGCGGTTTACCACGAGGTCCTTGAGGCGTTTTTCCTGACGCGTACGCCACTCCGCGACGTCGACGAGCCCGGTGAGGGGTAGACGCAGCTCGAGATCCGGCACGACCTGCGAGAGCGACGCGCCCTCAGGCAACCCGGTAAGCAGATTTGCCCGTGTCAACGCCCGAAACACACCCAGATTGTCGTGTAAGGCGCCAGCCCCCAGCCCCGTGGCCACCACCGAGACCTCCTGCGCCGGCGGCAGGTTAGCTTCGGCGCGGAGGTTGCGCACAGCGCCCACGGCGTCCTGCAGGCGGGTAAAGTCGCGCTCTGCAGCCTCGTCGAGAAGCGCCACATCGTGTTCGGGCCAGGACGCCCACCCAAGCTGGGTCTCAAAGCCGAGCGACTCGTAAAGCTCCGAGGTAACGAACGGCATAAAGGGGTGCAGCAGCTTCAGGATATCGGTCAGAACCCGGGCCAGGACCGCCTTCGCGACTTCATTCCCGTCACGCAGTTCGGGCTTGGCGGCTTCCAGATACCAGTCGCAGAACTCCGACCAGACGAACTCGTAGGCGGCCCGCGTCGCTGCGCCGAGGTCGTAGGCCTCGAGGTGCTCCGTCACGGTCCCGACGGCCCGCTGCAAGCGGCTCAGAATCCAGCGGTCGGCGAGCGTTTCGGGTCTGACCCCATTCGTCTCCGGAAGGCTGTCCCCAAAATTCATCACCGAAAAGCGGGCAGCGTTCCAAAGCTTGTTGCTGAAATTGCGGCCCATCTCGACCCGGCGGTCATCCCAGCGAATGTCCTGCCCACCTGTCGAAACGTACGCCATCGCGAAGCGAAGCGCGTCCGCGCCGTAGGTGTCGATCACGGTCAGCGGGTCTACCCCGTTGCCCTTGGATTTCGACATCTTCTGGCCCTGCGCGTCCACGACAAGCCCGTGCAGGACGATATCCGAAAAGGGCTTCTGCTCCAAAAGCGCATAGGACGCGAGCTGCATCTTGGTAACCCAGAAAAACAGGATATCGTAGCCCGTCACCAGCACCGAGGTGGGAAAAAACTTATCGAAAAAGGGGGCTTCGGTGTCGGGCCAGCCGAGCGTCGAAAAGGGCCAGAGGTTCGAGGAGAACCAGGTGTCGAACACATCCGGGTCCTGCGTGAGGCTGATTCCAGCGTGGCGCGGATCGTCGGTCGGGTCGAGGTCGGGCGTCTCCGGGTCGGGAACGTAGATGTTGCCCTCGGCGTCGTACCAGGCGGGAATCTGGTGGCCCCACCAGAGCTGCCGGGAGATATTCCAGTCGCGCAGGTTTTGCAACCAGTCGCGGTTGACCTTGGTGTAGCGCTCGGGCGTAAGGCGCATCTCACCCGCCCCCAGCGCACCAAGCACCTGCGGCGCGACCTCGCCCATCTTGAAAAACCACTGCGTCGAGAGGATAGGTTCGACAGGCACCTTGGTCCGTTCGGACAGGCCGATGGGGATGGTGTAATCCCGC
>JBMDWS010000230.1:0-9758 GCA_048594695.1 Truepera sp.
GCGGTGAGCATCAAGGACCCGGCACAGGCCGTCGCCTACGGGATCGCCTACGTACCGGAGGATCGCGGAACGCAAGGCCTTATTCGCGAGATGACCATCCGCGAAAATACCTCGCTGGCTGTTTTGCAGGAGATGGCCAGCGGCCCCTTTATCGATACGACTAAGGAGACGCGCCTCGCCGAAGACGCCATAGCACGTTTTCGAATTCGCGCCTACGGCCCCGAGCAGATCGTCGGCAAACTCTCGGGAGGAAATCAGCAAAAAGTCGTGGTAGGCAAGTGGCTGGCCTCGGAGCCCCGGGTGCTCATTATCGACGAACCGACGCGTGGCGTCGACGTCGGGGCCAAAGCCGAGATTCACCGTCTTATCAGTCAACTGGCCGCCGAACGGGGTCTGGCTATCCTGATGATCTCCTCGGAGTTGCCGGAGATCCTGGGCATGAGCGACCGCGTGCTGGTCATGCGCGGAGGACGCATCGTAGCCGAGTTTTCGCGGCAAGAGGCGACCCAGGAACGGGTCGCGGGGGCCATGATGAGCGACCGGACGGATCGCGGAGTCGCGGCGTGAAGGCCGAAATCACTCCCCGCTGGACGCCTCTTACAGTCTTGCCCCTGCTTCTGGGTCTGGCACTCATCATCGTCTACTGGGCGCTGCCCTTTGCCAATCAGCCAGAGCTAGGGCCAAGTACCGTCCCAACCATCAACGCCGACCGTGACAATAACCCCCTGGAGCTCGAGACCGACGGAATACAACTCGTCTTTTTTGCGGGCCTTCTGACGCTGGGGGCGGGCCTCTGGGGGCTCACCGACCCCAAATGGAACCGGGCCGTCGCCGCTATCACAGCCGTCGGTGGCGTGCTGGTGCTCGAGTACTACGCCGTCTTTTATCTGGCCTACCGTGAAGACGGGGGCACCTACCTGAGCGCCATGGGCCTGGGCTTCTGGCTGATGCTAGGCCTGGGCGTGCTGATGCTTTTACAGCTGGCCCTGCCGAGAGCCAAGGTGCCCGAACAGTACCGCCTCGGGACGCTGCTCGCCAATCAGGAGAGCGCGATCATCATCGCGCTGTTGGTCCTATTCTTGAGTATCGGTCTCACCAACTCGCGCTTTTTGGCCGACCGCAACCTGCTCGACATCCTTCAGGGCAACGCCTACATCGCGGTCGCAGCCATCGGCATGTCGATGGTCATCATTACAGGCAACATCGACATTTCCGTCGGGTCGCTTATAGGACTTCTCGCGATTATCAGCGGGCGGCTGGTCGTCGAGGGCGCACCTGTCATCGTCGCCTGGGTGGTGCCGCTCATCGTGGGGGCCGGGGTCGGAGCACTTATCGGCTACCTGGTGGCCTACCTCAAGATCCCGTCCATCGTGGTGACGCTGGGGATGCTCAGTATTCTCAAGGGCGTCCTGATCATCTGGACGAGTGGACAGCGCATCACGGGAATGCCCGAGAGTTTCTATCTGGCACAGTGGCGGCCTCTAGGCATTCCGGTGCCCGTCATCTTCATGGTCGTGCTTACACTCCTGGCAGCGGTCTGGCTGCGCTACAGCGGCCTGGGACGCGCCTTCTACGCGCTCGGGGGCAACGCCGAGGCCGCGCGGCTCTCGGGCTTTTCGCAAACCCGCCTGACCATTCAGGTTTTTGTCCTGAACGGCATTTTTGCGGGGATTGCCGCGGTGCTCTACGCGACGCAGCTCAACGTCATTCAGCCGACCCCCCCGCCAGGGCTCGAGCTCTTCGTCATTACCGCCGCTGTCGTGGGGGGGGTCAGCATTCTGGGAGGCAAAGGGACCGTTATCGGCGCGATGCTGGCCGCCATCTTGCTGAACACCATCCGCTCGGGCATGATCTTCATCAACGTCTCCCCTTTCTGGATACAAGCTGTGCAGGGGCTCCTCATCCTGGTGACGGTACTGATCGACCTCGTACGGCGGAACAGGCAGATGCTATGACCCAGGACGCTCCTCGCCCGCTGGCCCGTCTGCGTAACCTCGTGCTCAGTCAGGAGGGCATCCTTCTTCTCATCCTTATCGGGGTGATTGCCTACCTGTCGCAGCAGAGTGGTGCGTTCCTGACGCCGCGTAACCTGCTCAATCAGGGCCGCCTCTTGAGCGAAGTCGGACTCGTGGCACTGCCCATGACCTTTATTATCATCACCGGCGGTATCGACCTTTCGGTGGGGTCGATCCTTGGGCTCTGCGCCATCTTGCTCGGAGTCCTGTGGCAGGGCTTCGGCCTCCCTCTCGGGCTCGTTATCGTGATCGTGCTCGTTGTCGGCGTCTTGGCGGGCCTTTTCAACGCACTCTTCATCGTTCGGGTGGGGGTGCCACCCCTCATCATGACGCTGGCGACACTGGCCTTTTACCGGGGTCTAGCTCAGGGCGTGAGCGAGGCGCGCAGCGTCACGGGCTACCCCGAATGGTTCTATATCTTCGGGCAGGGGAACGTCGCGGGCCTGCCGACGCAGCTCTGGCTCTTTATCCTGATGGCGCTCGTGTCTGCAGTGGTGTTGGCCCGGACTACCCTCGGGCGCGCCCTTTACGCGATGGGCAACAACCCGGTCGGGGCGCGCTTTTCCGGCCTCCCCGTCGGACGCAACCTCTACATCATCTACGGCTTTTCCGGCCTCATGGCGGCGCTTGCGGCGGTTATCTTCGTTTCCCGCGTGACCACCACCCGTTCGGACATGGGCTCGGGGCTCGAGCTAGACGCTATTGCCGCCGTCGTTTTGGGTGGCACCAGTATCTTCGGCGGTAAAGGCACGATCTTTGGAACCGTGATCGGCCTCGTACTCATTCAACTACTCAAGAACGGCCTCGCACTCATGGGTGTGACCAGTGACGCCACCATCATCGTGATCGGCACTGTCCTGATCTTTGCGATTCTTCTCAACAACTTCATCCAGCGCTGGCGCACGGGCGTCTAGGAGGGGTTATGTAACGCGCACTGCACGGCCCTATGCTCGACCACACCCACATTCAGGAGGAAACCCATGCACACCCGTAAACTGGCCCTCATCCTCGCCGCGACTTCGTTCGCTTCCCTGGCTCTGGCCCAAACCTGGAACGGCGGCGACGACCTGCCGACCACGCCGCTCCCCTGCGGAACCGGTGAAGCGCCCGCTGCCGCTGCCTTGCCCTACGACGGCGGCGCAGCCACCAACGCCCCCGATCTCGCCAATCAGCCGATCAGCATCGTGGATATCCCCAAACTTGTCGGCATCGGCTACTTCGACGCGACGACCCAAGGCATCAATGAGGCTGCGGAGGAACTTGGCAACGTCACGGTGCGGACCGACGGCCCGACCGAGGCCAACATCGACGATCAGATCGCCGTAATCGAGAACTATATCGCCAGTGGCGACGTGAACGGCATCCTTTTCGCAGCTAACGATCCGGTCGCCATTTCGCCCGTCCTGAAGCGGGCACTCGGCGAGGGTATCCACGTCGTCGGCTTCGACGCCAACGCCCAGCCCGACGCTCGGGAGTGGTTCGTCAACCAGGCTGAATTTAACGGCATCGCCAAGGCGATGATCGACTCCCTCGCCGCCGAAAAGGGCGAGGACGCCGCCTTCGGTATCGTCACCAGCACATTTACGACGCCCAATCAGGCGCGCTGGATCGCGGAGATGCAGGCTTATCAGGAAAACTGCTTCCCGGACATGGAGTGGTTGGAGACGCTCGAGGCGCAAGAAGACGCGGTGCAGTCCTTTAATCAGGCCAACACCCTGATCAACAAGTACGGCGACGATCTCGACGGCATCTTCGGCATGACCAGCGTGGCGACGCCCTCGTCCGCCGACGCCGTGACCCAGGCCGGACTCTGCGGCGACGTGGCCGTCATCGGCCTCGCCACGCCCAACGACATGAAGCCCTACGTCGAAACCGACTGTGTCAAATCGGTGGTGCTGTGGAACCCGGTCGATCTCGGTTACGCTGCGACGTATGTGATGCGCTCGGTCGTAGACGGCACCCTGGAACCCGGCGCAACGAGCGTCTCGGCGGGCAGACTCGGCGACCTGCAGATCATCAACGGCTCCGAAGTGCTGCTCGGCGCACCTTTCATCTTTACCAAAGACAACATCAACGACTTCGATTTCTAGTCGCTCCGCCACCTGGGGTCCGGGACCCCAGGTGGATTCTTTTGAGATATCATTTTGTCAACTTTATGAAGGACGCACCTGTGACGCAGCTTCTCTCCGAACTCGTCGGTCTGGCCCATGACCTCGGCGACCCCGCCCGCGACCTCGCCATTTTGGGCGAAGGCAACGTTAGTCTTCGGGCGAGCGTGGACAGCTTCTGGGTCAAGGCGTCGGGCAGCAGCCTGGGCACACTCACGGCGGCGGACCTGAGCCTCGTTTCGTTGGACGCCGTTCTAGGGCCTCTGACGCACCCCAGCCTGAGCGAGACCGAAGTCGAAGCGACCCTGACAGCAGCCCTGCTCGAGCCCAAGCACAAAAAACCCTCGGTCGAGACGTTCCTGCACGCACTCTGCCTCTCGCAGCCGGGCGTGAGGTGCGTCGGGCACACCCACGCGGTCGCGGTCAACCGGATTCTCTGCAGTACACTGGGCGCAGAACCTTTTCGGCAGCACATCTTCCCGGACGCGGTCGTCGTCTGTGGTCCGGCTCCCGCTGTGGTCGCCTACGCCGACCCCGGCTTCGACCTTGCCAAAGCCGTGAAACGGGAGTTGCAGCGGTTTATGGAAGCTTACGGCAAGCCTCCCAAGCTGCTCCTTATGGAGAGTCATGGGCCGGTAGCGCTTGGCAACAGCCCCCGCGAGGCTCTCAATATCATGCTGATGGCCGACAAGTGGGCTCGCACGCTCGCAGGCACCTACGCGCTCGGCGGGCCACGCTTTTTGCCCGACACCGAGGTGACCCGCATCGACACGCGGCTAGACGAGGACTACCGCCGCAGACAGCTGGTAAATCCATGAGCGACAGCCATACCCTTCTAGCCGTCGACCTCGGAGCCTCGAGTGGGCGCGTCCTCAAAGGCACACTCACACGCGAGCGGCTCGAGCTGAGCGAACTGCACCGCTTTCCCAACGGGGCCGTGCGTCTCGGGAACGCTTTTTACTGGAACGCCCTTGGCCTCTGGAGCGAGATCCTGCATGCGCTCGAGCACTACAGCCGCAGCACGGATCAGCCCCTTTCAGGCCTCGGTGTCGACACGTGGGGTGTCGATTTCGGCCTCCTCGACCGGAAGGGCACGCTGCTCGGCAACCCCTATCACTACCGCGACCCGCGCACCGACGGGCTCATGGAGGCCGTCTTCGCGCAGGTTCCCAAAACCGAGATCTACGCCCGCACCGGCATTCAGTTCATGCAGATCAACACGCTCTATCAGCTCTACAGTATGCGCGACAGTCCTCAGCTCGGCGCTGCCGAAACGCTGCTGCTGATGCCCGACCTGTTCCACTACTGGTTGAGCGGGGAGAGGTGCGGCGAAATCACGATCGCCTCGACGGGTCAGTTTTTGGACGCCCGCAGCCGGACCTGGGATACGGAGCTACTAGGGCGACTGGGGCTGCCGAGCCAGATCCTGCCGCCACTCGTTTCCCCCGGCACTATCCTGGGCACTCTGCAGCCGGGCGTCGCCCGCGCTACCGGGCTAGGGCCGGACACACCCGTCATCGCCCCGGCGAGCCACGATACGGCGAGCGCGGTTGCTGCCATCCCCGCGGGTGGGCTCTTCATCTCCTCGGGTACCTGGAGTCTCGTCGGTACCGAGGTTGGTGAGCCGGTTCTAAGCGAAGCGGCTCACCAACGCGATTTTACCAACGAGAGCGGCGTGGCCGGAACCGTGCGCCTGCTCAAAAACACGGCTGGGCTGTGGCTCCTGCTCGAGTGCCGCCGGATCTGGCGCAAAGCCGGACAAGACGACAGCTGGGATACCCTTCTGGCGCAAGCACAGCAGGTACCCACCTTCCGCAGCCTCATCGACCCGGGAGCCGAGACGTTTCTCAACCCGGAAAATATGGTCGAGGCGATCCGCGACGCCTGTGCGGCGGGCGGTCAACCCAAACCGGGGAGCGTCGGGGAGGTGGTGCGCTGCTGCCTCGAGAGCCTGGCCCTCAAGTACCGCAGCGTGCTGGACGATCTCGAGGAACTGACAGGGCAGGCACTCCCGACCGTTCACATCGTCGGCGGCGGCGCGAACAACGCGCTCCTGTGCCAGTACACCGCCAACGCCTGCAACCGGCCCGTCACCGCCGGCCCGGTCGAAGCGACCGCGCTCGGTAACCTGATGGTGCAGGCGCTGGCACTCGGACTCGTGCCGGACCTCGCGGCGGGGCGGCAGCTCATCGCCAATTCGGGTGAGCAAACGCACTACGAACCTCACGACAGGGATGACTGGGAGGAGGCCTATGCCACGTTCAGGAGGCGTTTTGACTAGGGGACTGCGGCTCGCGGCGGCGCTGCTCCTCGCCTCCGGTCTCGGACTGGCGCAGACGGTCGATAAGGAGACGGAGGCGCTGGCGAGGGCTATCTTCAGCAAGCTCGAGGTGCGCCTTGTACCGTGCCCGCCCTACACTTTCGAGGGGGGCAACACGCCCGTCTGCGGCCTGAGCGACATGGATCCTAAAACGTACACTCAGGCCCTCGACCGGGCCTCCCGGGGGATGCTCGAGCCGCAAGGCACCTGGGACGAAGATCACACCGTCTGGCTCCGGCGCTACAGCGCCGACGGCGTCGTTTACGCTGCGGTATATAGCGAGATCGCTCGCGGCTTCAACGTGCAGATCATTCGGCTGAAGTAGGCGCACCCGGGGCACCGGGCTAGAATGGCAGGCAGATGGAAACTCTGTGATCATGGAACCCCCGTGAAAGAAGCTGTCACTATCGGGCTCGACCTCGGTACGACCGGGTGCAAGGCGGTGGCACTCGGCGCGGCCGGCACGCCCCTGCACGCCGCGACAGCGACCTACCCTCTCAAAACCGACGCGTCGGGCCGCGCCGAACAGGACCCGGCAGCACTCTGGCGAGCTGTCTGCGGGGCCTTGCAGACGTTGTCGGACAAGCTTGGCGGGCACAGCGTTATGGGCCTCGCGCTGAGCGGCGCGATGCACAGCGTGCTTCCGCTGGGCCAGGACCTCGAGCCCCTCACCGACGCCACGACCTGGGCCGACAGCCGCGCAGTCGACTACCCGGCGCGGCTCCGTGAGAGGACCGACCCAGCGGCCCTTTATACCCACACGGGCTGTCCGCTCGAGACGCCCTACCACCCGGTGCGGCTCAACTGGTTGCGCGAGGCGCAGGGGGACGTGTTCACCCGCACCCACAAGGTCGCGGCCCTCAAGGACTTCATCTTGCTGCAGCTCACCGGAAGACTCGTGACCGACGTGGGCCTCGCCTCGACCACGGGTCTGCTCGACATCCACAGCCTCGCTTGGCATCTACCAGCGCTCGAGCTTTCAGGCATCCGGGCCGAGCATCTTCCCGACCTCCTGCTACCCACTGAACAAGCTGGAACCGTGACCCGCGCCGCCGCCGCCGCCACCGGACTACCGGCGGGTTTGCCGATCTTTCCGGGCAGCAGCGACGGGGGGTTAGCTAACCTCGGGGCCGGGGTCACGACGCCAGGCCAGACGATTCTCACGCTCGGCACCAGCGGCGCGGTGCGGCAAGTGACCGACAGGCCACAGCACGACCTAGAGACCGGTGCGCGCGCTACGCAGCACCTCACCTGGTGCTACGTCCTGACCGAAGGGCGCTACTTTGCCGGAGGCGCGATCAATAACGGCGGGCTGATGCTCGAGTGGCTCCGCCGCACCTTGTACAGCGAACTTCCCAAAGCCGAAGGTTTCGACAGGCTACTCACCGAGAGCGCCGGGGCAACGAGCAGCGATATCGTCTGCCTGCCCTATCTGACGGGCGAACGCACCCCGCACTGGGACGCGGAGCTGCGCGCCTCGTTTGTCGGGATAGCCGAGCACCACAGCCGCATCGATCTGGTGTGGGCGGGGCTCGAGGGAGTCGCCTTCTGCCTCGCAGATGTATTCGACCTCGTCGAGCCGAGCGCGTACCCGGTGCAGCTGAGTGGTGGCGCGGCACGCGCCCCGTTTCTGGCGCAGCTCATCACCGATACGCTAGGCGTCGCATGTGAACCCAACGACGTCGCCGACGCCTCGGCGCTCGGGGCCGCCGTTATCGCGCAGGTCGGACTGGGTCAGGCGACGTTGTCCGAAGGGGCGGCAAGGCTGGCTCACGCGCCCACGGAGCGGCTCGAGCCCAACCCGGACGCGCACACTCACTACGCCAAAAAGCGCGAGCGCGCCCACCGTCTCCTCGCGGCGCTGCGGCAGGCTTAAGCCTGCGTTAAGGCTGCCGCCCGAGACTGTCCAGACAGTCCCGGCGCGCTTGCCAAGTCGGCTATTTCACATCATTGACGGGGCCGCGAAACGATGCCAGTTTTTTCTCACAGGCACTTCTGGCAGAAGGTAGAGTGAAGCCATGTACGAACTTTCTCCCAACGTCCTCTGTTGGTGGTGGTCTCTACCCGAAAAGCAGCGACTCGACATCGAGATCAGCTGCTTGGAGGAAGGCGTCGACCTCACCGACATCATCTATCTGCTTTCGGGAGAAGTCTTCGCAGACCTCGAGCTAGACGACTAATAGGACGTTTCTGGTATAGACGAAGGCGCGCTCGGCGCTACGTGTTGTCACTTGCACCGCCAAAGCCAGAGATTTGGAAAGTGTCGACCCTTATACTTTAAAGTATGTTCCGCCTGCGCGTTTGCTTGTTGACAGCACTTTATCTCTTCCTGGGCCTTGCCGCAGCACAACGCCCGGTCTGGGTCGTACCGGTAGAGGGCGAAATCACCAGCGCCACGGCGCGCTTCGTCGAAAGTCGCCTGGACCGTGCGGCCGAGTCCCAACCGCTCGCAGTGGTCTTCGACATCGACACGCCGGGCGGCAGTGTGCTGGCCGCGGAGCAGATTGCCAACGCCATCCTCAATGCGCCCGTTCCGACCGTAGCTGTCGCCCATCAAGCACTTAGTGCCGGGGCCCTTGTCGCCATGAGCGCAGAGGACCTGGCGATGCTGCCAGGAAGTACCATCGGCGCGGCGACGGCCATCAACGGGCTTACAGGCGAGACCGCCCCGGAAAAGATCAACTCGGCCTGGCGCGGGATGTTTCGCTCGGTCGCCGAAGCGCGGGGCCGCAACGCCCGCGTCGCCGAGGCGATGGTCTCCGAGCGCATCGTGATACCAGGGCTCTCCACAGCTACAGAACTCGTCACCCTGACCTCGAAGCAGGCCGTCGAATTCAATATCGCCGACCTCGAGGCCCGCAGCCTGCGCGACGCGCTCTCGGCATTCGGCTACGGTGACGTGACCCTCACCGCGCAAGCCCCGACGGCCTGGGAGCGCTTTGTCGGGGCGCTCGCCAATCCGCTGCTCGCGGCGCTGCTGCTGGGCGTGGGCATTATCGGTATCGCCATCGAAATTTTCACGCCCGGTTTCGCTCTCCCGGGGATCATCGGCGTGGTCGCACTGCTGCTCTTTTTTGCAGGCTCGTTTGCTGCGAGCCCACCGGGCATCCTGGACATCGTGCTGCTCCTCGTCGGGGTTATCCTTATAGCTGTAGAGCTGTTCGTCTTGCCCGGCTTCGGCTTTGCCGGGGCGCTCGGCTTCGCGGCGCTCGCCTGGGGCGTGGCCCGCATCTTTCAGGGCGACGCGCTCACCATGCTCGGCTACACCACCATTATCGGTGGCGTCGCGCTGGGGCTGGCCTTCTGGCTCCTGCC
>JBMDWS010000231.1:0-6599 GCA_048594695.1 Truepera sp.
TCATCGCCGCGGACTCCGGCGTGCGCCACGCTGCACCGCTCGGACTCACGCCCGACCTCATCGTTGGCGATTTCGATTCCGCGCTTCCAGAGGACCTGGACCGCTATCCGGCGGTTCCCAGACAGACCCACCCGCCCCGCAAGGACGCGCTCGACCTCGAGCTGGCCCTCGACGAGGCGCAGTCACGTGGCGCGACCGACCTGCTGATCGTCGGGGCGCTCGGCGGGCGGCTCGATCAGACGCTGGCGGCGCTCCTGATCGCCGCCAGACTGAGCGCGACACTCGAGGTCGCACTCCACGACGGGCACCGCGCCGCCTACCCCTTGAACACGTGCGACACCCTAGACCTCGCGCTGCCCCCGGGAACACCCTTTAGCGTGCTTAGCCTGGAGCCTGTGTCCGTCGTCAGCCTGGAGGGGGCGAGCTACCCGCTGTCCGAGGCGCGGCTCGAGTTCGGCGTCGGCCTCGGCGTGTCGAACGAAACGGCGGCGGAGTCCCTCCGCGTGACGCTTCATCGCGGCCTCGCGCTGCTGCTCCTCGACTTGAGCGGCCTGTAGGAAGGCCGCTGGTAAGTCTCGACGCAAGTCCTCATGCGGTTTGCCCATAGACTAAAGACATGATTGACTTTACCGATATTGCCCGGGAGCGCGTGTTGCGCTTTCTAGACGCGCAGCGAGGCCAGGGTGTCGCGGCGCTCCGCGTCGCCGGAACCAAGGCCGAACAGAAACTCTGGCTCGTCAAAGCCGAGGACCGCCGCGACGACGACACCATTCTGGACCTCGGCGGCTTCGAGGTTTTTGTGGACCCGATGAGCCAGAAGCAGCTCACGGGCGCGACCGTGGACTTTGTCGACGACATGATGCAGAGCGGCTTTCGCCTCTTCTGGCCGAGCCCCCGGTGGGACGACAATCCCGTTGCTCAGCGCGTTCAGGACGTTCTCGACCGCGAGATCAACCCCGGCGTGGCGAGTCACGGGGGCGTGGTGACGCTCGAGGGTGTCGAAGGCGACGCCGCCATCGTGCGTCTCGGCGGGGGCTGTCAGGGCTGCGGGGCCGCCGACATCACGCTTAAAAGCGGCGTCGAACAGGCCATCATGGCCGCCGTACCCGAAATCCGGCGCGTGCTCGACGTGACCGATCACGCCTCGGGGACCAATCCCTACTACGCGCCCTCGGAGACCGGAAACTCTCCTGTAGCCCAGGATTAGGATGCACCATATAAGGCTGGCCGGGAGCGGCTCGTACGTCCCCGAGGGACGACTGACGAACGCCGATCTAGCAAAGTTTGTCGAGACGAGCGACGAGTGGATCACCACCCGCACCGGGATCTCGGAGCGGCGCATCGCCGGGCCGGGTCAGGCGACCTCGGACCTGGCCCTTGAGGCGGCGAAAGCGGCACTACGTGACGCCGAGCTTGACCCCGGCGCGCTCGGGCTTATCGTCGTCGCCACCTCGACCCCCGACCACCCTTTTCCCTCGGTCGCCTGCAAGCTTCAGAATGGGCTCGGAGCGGGGCAGGTCGCCGCGTTCGACGTGAACGCGGCCTGTAACGGCTTCCTGAGCGCGCTGCAGATTGCCGAGCAGTTCCTCCGGACCGGTACCGCCGAGCACGCCCTGGTCGTTGGGGCCGACACCATGTCGCGGATCGTGGACTACAAGGACCGGGGCACCTGCATTCTTTTTGGTGACGGCGCAGGCGCGTTCGTCCTGTCGAGAAGCGAAACGCCCGGCCTGCTGGCGTCTCGCACCTACAGCGACGGTGCACACTACGACAAGCTTTATGTTGAGGGGGGCGGCTCGAGGTCACCCGAGGAAGGCCACGTCCCTAAAATCCGTATGAATGGGCGCGCGACCTTCCAACTCGCGGTGCGGGGCATGGTTTCCGCAACGCATGAGGTGCTTTCCGCGAGCGGGCTCGAGCTTGCCGCAGTCGACCATATCGTGCCGCACCAGGCCAACCAGCGTATCTTGAGAGCCGTCGCTGAAAATCTAGGCGTCCCGGAGGAAAAAGTCGTCAGCACCATCCGGGACTTCGGAAACAACTCGTCAGCCTCAGTGCCTTTGGCGTTCGATATCGCTGTCAGGGAAGGCCGTATCCGGCGCGGTGATACCGTGGCACTCGCAGCCTTTGGGGGCGGGCTGGCCTGGGGCGCGGCACTGCTCGTCTACTAGCCCTAGCCCACCCTTCGCCCCCGTGCCGCAGGATGAGATTTTCGCGCGGGACAGGAACGTTGGTAAGGAAAGTACTACACCGTTAGGCCCTAGCTTCCCCAAACCTTTCCCCATAGACTCGTGCTACATCATGGCAGCCAGGATCCGGACAGAATCCGGTCCTGGAGCCTGTGGCGCCGCGTTACCAGGGGACTGTGAAAAATGGTTGCGCACGCGCACGCCACGCTACATAAAGTGAACGTGCATGTGGACCCGCCGGGGTGGGCCAGCCGATTCCCCCGGCAGTCGACGCGAGTGCTCGCTAACGAGCCCGTATCAGAGGAGCGTTGTGCGTAAACGAATCAACGGGTTGTATGGGCGTCTCAGGGGGCGCGGCACACCGTTACACCAGAGCTGGCGAACGGCTGTCCTCGTGGCCCTGCCTGCGCCCGCTGTCGCGCTCCTTCTTGGGCTCCTGCTCGAGCGCCCAAGCGGTCAGGTGACCCCCTTCGATACGGTCGCCTACCCCCTTCTGGCGGGACTTTTGCTGCTGCTCGAGGGGATGCTCTTACTCAACAAACGCTCCTTCGAGCAAACCGTTCTCGTCGTGATCGCGCTGGCGTCGCTCTTTTTTTTCAGCAAGTTCGTCTATATCCTCTACTTCCTTCCCGAAAGCGCCAACTTCTTCAAGGAGCTGAGCGAAACCTTTCCGTGGGTTCCGGCGATCTATATTCTCTCCTCGCTGCTTCCCATGGTTCGGGGCGGGCGGCGCGTCGCTTTGTGGTGCCTGAGCGGGATGGTGGGCCTCAGTCTGGTCTTTATCGGTACACATCTCGGCCTTGGTCCAGCCTATTACGGGCAGATCTACGCCCTTTCGCAGCTGATGCTGGCCAATGTGACCTTTTACGTGCTGAGCCACTTTTTCGCCCTCTATATGAAGCGCTACACCCGCTCGCAGGCCCACGTCGAGACGATGGAGCGTCTTGCCTACACCGACATCCTGACGGACCTGCCCAACCGTTTTGCGCTCGAGCGTACCCTCGCCGACACCAATCTCACCGACCGCCGCAGCATCTTCGCCCTGCTCTTTATCGATATCGACGGCTTCAAGCTCATCAACGACACTATGGGCCACGAAGCGGGTGACACGCTGCTCGTTCAGATCGCCGAACGCCTGCAAGGTGCCGTCCGCCAGACCGATCTACTGACCCGCAGCAGCGGCGACGAGTTCGTGGTCCTCCTGCGCGACCTCAAGACCAGCACAGAAGGCATATGGGTCGCCGAAAAACTCAAGCTGTCGCTCGGAGAGCCGTTTTTCGTCGACGGACAGGTCGTCAATATCGGCGCGAGCATCGGTGTGAGCGTTTACCCCGAGGACGCTTCAGAACCCGGCGAGCTTTTGCGGCACGCCGACAGCGCCATGTATTACGTCAAGCACTTCGGCAAAAACGGCGTCAAGCGCTACCACGCCTCGGACGACGCGGCGCGTGAGGATGACAAGCAGCTCGAGCGTGACCTGCGTCAGGCGCTCGCCAGAAACGAGTTGGGCCTTTTTTACCAGCCGCTCTTCGATCTGCGCACCGGGCGACTCGTCAAGACCGAGGTGCTTCTGCGCTGGCGACACCCCGAACGCGGCTGGATTGCCCCATCGGACTTTATCCCGCTTGCCGAGGCCAGTGGGTACATCGTTACGCTCGGAGCCTGGGTTCTCAAGACGGCAGCCGAACAGGCGCGGACCTGGCAACTGAGTAGCCTCTATCCCGTGCGCATCTGTGTCAACGTCTCGGCGCTGCAATTTGCCCAGCCCCTTTTTAGCGACATGGTCCTGAGCGCCCTCAAGGCGGCCCGGCTCGAGCCGCACTTTTTAGAGCTCGAGCTGACCGAGAGCATCGTCATGCGTAACCCGGAAGTAGTGCGGCGCAATCTGCAAATCCTGCAGGAACACGGCATCACGGTCGCCATCGACGACTTTGGCACCGGCTATTCGTCACTCTCGTACCTGCGCGACTTCAACATCGACACGGTCAAGGTCGACCGCTCGTTTATTCGTGAACTCAGCACGCCGCGCCGCGCCCCACAATACGCGCTCGCACTCGTCGAAGCGATCGTGCGGCTCGCCTCGAGCCTCGACGTCGAACTCGTCGCCGAGGGGATCGAAACCAAGGAACAGCTAGAGCTCGTCCGCGAACTCGGCTGTAACGTCGGTCAGGGGTACTATTTTTCACGTCCTATGGAGTCGGGCGAGTTCAGTATGCTCCTCAAGAAGAATGTACCGCTCGACCTGAGCAATACCCGCATAAGCAAGAACCTGAATTAGAAACGCCTGAGACGAAGAAAAAAGAGACTGCCACGTCTGGTAGCTGAGGAGGGTACCAGATGTGGCAGTCGGGTCGTGAAAAGCCTTCCGCGCTGAGGAGGCTGGGAAGACTTTCTAAAGAGAATGTAACCTACCTTTTCTAACAGGATTCTTACACGGCGTTAGAAGGTTTGCTCGAGCAGCGCTCGTGCCTTCTCCTGCTCGTCGCTGTCGGCTGCAGTTTCCGCAGGCAGCGCGAGGGCCGCTTCTAGCTGCGCCTGAGCTGCGGGCAGATCGCCAAGGGTAATGAGCGATTCCCCGTACTCGAGGTGATGAAGGACAGTCGGTTGAATGGCGATAGCCTGATCGAAAAGCTCACGCACCTTTTCCTGCCGCCCCCCGAAGATCCAGGGCACATTCAGGTGCCAGAGTGCCAGCGCGTGCAGCGCACCGTCGTGGTTGGGGTCGCGCTCTAGCATCAGGTCCATCTCCTGCTTCATCAAGGTAGCGAGGTTCAGACTCTCGAGCACGCCCTGAAGCTGCCCCAGCCGCCCCCAGGCCCGCACCAGCGCCATGTGCGCCTCGAGGTCGTCCGGAACGAGGTCGACAGCTTCTTTGGCGGCGTCTACCGCCTCGCTATAGAGTGCCTTGGCTGCCTCTCCTTCGGTCTGGCCCGCCTCGTAAACGAGGGCGTTCGACACTTTGTAGAGGGCGACACCGTTCCAATCTGCCTCGTAGGCTTGCCTTTAAGCCTCAGCAGCGCCCTCATAATCTCCCTGATCGAACAGCGTGTCCCCGGTTTCGATATCCTGCGCCCACACCAGGCCCAGCGCCAATAGAAGCAGCGCCAGCACCAAGCGCCGTAGCTTGCGTTTCATCGTCGGCCTCCTAAAAAGGTTTGGCTTAGCATGTCACAGGTTTTAGAAGATTGCTACTGCCCGAACCGGGTCGTTTCCAAGCGGGTCAAGAGTGCGGGTAAGAGCTCGCCTAGGCGTCCCCGGCACTTGAAGGTCGCTAGAGCGTCACCCCGCGTCTCGCCGTCGTTCAGAATAACGATAGGTTTATCCTCCTTGGCGGCCTGCACCACGAAACGGTAACCGGAAAAAACCGTCAGCGAGGAGCCCACGACCATGAGTGCCTCGGCGAGCGAAAGCATCTCGTAGGCGAGAAGGACCCGCGCTTTCGGTACATTCTCACCGAAAAAAACCACGTCGGGTTTGAGGACGCCACCGCAATGGATGCAGTCCGGCACGCTGAAGGTAGCCTCGAGATCGCCCGCGACTTCAGCGTCGCCGTCAGGGGCGATCTCGAGAGCGCTCGTCTGTACGGAAGGGTTGAGCGCTAGAAGCGCCGCCTGGAACTTGCGCCTCGAGGACACCGCGCCGCAGCCCAGGCAGCGCACCGCCGCCAACGAACCGTGTAGCTCCAACACCCGCTTGCTCCCTGCCGCCTGATGCAGTCCGTCTACGTTCTGGGTAATAAGCCCGGTGACGTACCCGCCAGCCTCGAGCCCGGAGAGCGCCCGGTGGCCCGCGTTTGGGCGAGCCTGGGCGACCCTTTGCCAACCAACCATACTGCGCGCCCAGTAACGCCTTCTCGCTGCGTCGCTCCCCACGAACGCCTGAAACCGCATCGGGTTACGGGGCCTTTGCGAACTCTCCGGGCCACGGTAGTCGGGTATTCCCGAATCGGTGCTGACACCCGCACCGCCCAGAACCAATATCTTGTTACCCTCGAGGAGAGATGCTACCGCCCCGAGATCGGTCGTTTCTCCGCTCAGCACGCTCACGTTCTCCAGCGTAAGGCTAGAAGGCGCGCACGACAGGCGTCCGCTTTACGTTTGCTCAGACTGCCCCTGTCGCGGTGATCTCGTCGACTTCGGCGAGTTCGTCCTCACTGAGCGTCCAGGAGGCGGCCTGCGCGTTCGCTTCGATCTGCTCGGGCTTGGTGGCTCCGGCGATTACACTGGAGACTTCCTTCTTGGCGAGGAGCCAGGAGAAGGCCAGCTCGAGAAGTGTGCGGTCACGCACTTCGGCAAAGTCGCGCAGCGCCTCGACCCTTTTGAGGTTGGCTTTGTTGTAGTACTTGTCGTTGTCGCCGCGCCCGGCGAGGCGCGTACCCTCGGGGGCCTTTTCCCCGGCACGGTACTTGCC
>JBMDWS010000232.1:0-2962 GCA_048594695.1 Truepera sp.
GTGACCGTCGTTTCGCCCGTTTCGTGCCAGGGCATCGCGTCGTAATACTCGCAGTACACGCTCTCGCGGTGACGGTCTGGACCCTCCTCTGCTGCTAACGACCAGAGCGAGTAGCCCTGCATCCCTGGCGGCTGCGCCAGGCCGGCAGCCTCGAGCAACGTCGGTGCGAGGTCGGTGAGCTCGACAAGGGCACACCGCTGACGACCCGCAGGCAGGGTACCGGGCCAGGAGAGAATCAGCGGGACATGGATCGCGGGCTCGTAGCAGTATGGCCCTTTGAGATAGATACCATGATCGCCCAGCATCTCGCCGTGGTCGCTCATAAAGATAACGAGCGTGTTCTCGAGCTGACCCGTGCGCGCCAAAGCGTCCAGCATGCGCCCGACCTGCTCGTCGATAAGGTCGCACATGGCCCAGTAGGCTGCGCGCACGAGCCGATGGTCGGACGCTGTCATGTCATCAAAAGCGAACCCCGCGTTGCCCCCGTAAGCACCCTGGTGATCGACTTGCTGCGGGTGCGGCTTGTCGTCCAGTTCGCCCGGGACGTAGTTTGGTAAAGGAATGTCCTCGAGCCTCGCCAGGTAGGGTCGTAACAGCTCTTCGGGTGGGTCGAAGGGGTGATGCGGGTCGAACATGTTGACCGAAAAAAGCCAGGGGGTATCGTAAGGGGCGCTAGCCTCGATAAAGGCTATGGCTTTTTCGGCGCACCAGGTCGTCTGGTGCAGCGCCGCCGGGGGACCGATCTGCACATGCTCCGACCCCTCGAATGGTGTGCGGCGGTAGTCCTGTCCCTGCTCGAGCAGGGAGAGCGTGTACTCGTTCGTAGGCCAGTTATCCCTTGCGCCTGACGCCGCCGGGTGGTGCGACCAGTGAAAGATCGCGTAGCCGTCATCGATCCGCCGCTCGGTCCCGGGACTCGTGCTCGGATGACAGGCAGACACGTGGAGCTTGCCCGAGAGGCCGCAGATGTAGCCCGCGTCTGCCAGCGTTTTGGTCACGAGCACCTCGTCTTCCGGCATGTCCTGACCGTTGGCACGGCAGCGCGTGGTACGGGGGTAGCGCCCGGTCAGAAAGCTCGCACGGCTGGGCGTACAGACCGGGCTCTGGCAAAAGGCGTTGTCAAACCGCACGCCCGAGGCGGCTAGCGCGTCGAGATTCGGTGTTTTCACCCAGGGATTGCCGTAGCAGCCCAGCGTGTCGACACGCTGCTGATCGGTGCAGATCCAGAGAATGTTTGGACGCTCGGTCACGGCTTACCCTTTCACAGCGCCAGCGATACCTTCGATAAAGTAGCGCTGCACGAAGAAGAAAAATGCGACGACGGGAACCAGGGAAAGGGTCGCAGCGGCGGCCATGCCGGGCCAGTCCGTTTCGTTGGTGCCGACAAAGGCCAGCATCCCCACAGCCAGGGTGCGAAGCTCGGGCCGACTGAAGGTAAAAACCAGCGGCACGAAAAAGCTGTTCCAGGCTGAGAGAAAGGTCAAGACTGCAACGGTCGCGGTCACGGGTCCGGCAAGCGGAAGCATGACCCGCACGAAGATGTCGAGGAAACCCGCCCCGTCCAGAATGGCCGCTTCCTCGAGCTCGCCCGGAATACGGCTGAAATAGCCCGCGTAGAGGAGGATGCTGGCGACCTGACCCCCACCACCGAGCGCCAGGATGACCCCCCAGAGCGAGTTGAGCAGCCCGAGCCGTTGCGAAAGGTCCACGACCGGAATGATGGTAAACCCGGCAGGGACCAAAAAGGTCGCCACAAAAATCCCGATGAGCAGGCGCTTGCCGAGAAAGTCGTAGCGCCCCAGGACGTAGCCCGCCAAGGCCGAGCGCAGCACGACGATAGCGACGGTTCCGAGCGTCACCCAGACGGTATTGAAGAGGTAGTGACCGAAACGGGCGTCCTGCCAGGCGCGCACGTAGGTCTCGAAGCGCCAGCTGTCCGGGAGCAGGTTGAGCCCCTTGGCGAAAACCTCTAAAGGGTCTTTCAATGACGCCGATACCAGCCAGAGAAAAGGATAGATCCAGAAAAACGCGAAAACGGCGAGCGCGAGCACGACGAGCCAAAGCCCAAAACGCCCGGACCACGTAGGCGTCCGGGTCATAAGGCTCTCGTACTGCGGCGCGCCCGTGAAACGCCGACGACCTGCGCTATGGTCAAGAGGAGCGCGGCCAGACCGAAAAAGATCGCGGCAGCCGAGGCGTAGCCGAGCCGGGGGACGGTCGAGGTGAACGCCCAGCGGTACACGTAGATGTCGATGACTTCCGAGGCGTAAAAAGGCCCGCCACCCGTCAAGGTTAGGAGCAGATCGAAGACGTTGGTTGCGTCGACCGCTGTAATCAGCACGATGATGACGGTAAAGGGAACGAGCAGGGGCAGAGTAATATGGCGCAGGAGCATCCAGGGTCCGGCGCCGTCGATGCGCGCCGCCTCGTAGAGTTCGGCCGGAATCGTCTGCAGCGCAGCCAGCCAGTAGATGAGCGTAACGCCCAACCATTTCCAGACCCACACGCCGATGGCGCTGTAGAGCGCCGTGTTCGCCTGCCCCAGGAAATTCACAGGCCGCTCGAGCAGGTTAAGGTTTAGAAGTGCGAGGTTGATAGGACCACTCGCAGGATCGAGGATGAGGCGCATCACCACCCCGATGATCGCCCCTGTCGTCACGACGGGCAAGAAGATCGCGGTACGAAAGAGGTTGGCGAAGGGCAGGCGGGGGTTGTTAAGGACGAGCGCGAGCAAAAACGCCAAACCTACCCGTAAGGGCACCGCCAGGGCAAGGAAGATCAGCGTGTTTTTAAACGCGTTCCAGAAGAGCGGATCGCGGAGCAGTTCGGTGTAGTTGCCGAGCCCGATGAACTCGCCGCGCTGCTCGAAGCCGTTCCAGTCGAGGAGCGAATAGTACCAGCTGGCCGCCATCGGCCAGAGCGTGTACATCCCGTAGAGAACGACCGTGGGGGCCAGAAAGAG
>JBMDWS010000233.1:0-2713 GCA_048594695.1 Truepera sp.
TTTCCCGACGACCTCGACCAGTCAGGTCAGTCTGGGCCTGACCGGCTCCTATAACCTCGTCCCCGAAGGACTGGTTCCGGCAACACGGCAGGGTGGCGGTGGAGCCGAGAGCGGCGTGATCGTCTCGGTCTTTTTCGACACTAATGCCAACGGCGTGCAAGACGGTGGTGAAGAACTCTACGGCGAGAATCTCGAGCTGCTTGTCAAGCTCACTCGCATTGATAACACTCCCGTGCAGGTCTCGGCCAACGACGTCATTGCAAACGTAACGCAGTTGCGTGTCGCCCCCGGTACCTACCGTCTCGACCTCGACCCGGCGGGCTACACGCTGAACTTCAGCCCCGCGCAAACGTCGTACACGGTTCGCGTGAGTCCGGGGGTCTACACCTCTGCCGAGATTCCACTCGAGCCCTCTTTCAGCCGTATCGGGGTCCTCAGCGACGCCTCGGGTAACCCTATCGTCGGCGCGAGAGTCGAGGCGACGAGCGAGAGCGGCGAGACGATCTTTTCGATCACCAGCGGAGCCGGGGTGTATTACCTGGACGGTATGACCTTCGGTACCTACAGCCTCAGCGTGCTTGGGAAACCCACCACTCCCGCGATCCTTACCTTCGACACGGGGTCAGAGCCTTACGCTGAACTCAACCTCACCACAACGGCGCTGCAAGGGGAATGAAGTGGGCACTACCGCACCGACCGCAGTTTGCCCTATAGTTTCTTATGTGACTGGCCGGGAGGTGACGAAACGTGAGTGATTCCGAAAAAGGTCCTGGGAATATCAAGCTCGCCCTCGACTCGCTGATACGGCAGAACGCATCCTTGCGCTACCGCCTGGCGCTAGCCGAGTCGCGCGACCAGGACGACGCCCAGCAAGAGGCGGCGGTCTCGGCAGTACTAGCCGTCGCTGCAGCCAGCGGTCTGACCGCCGACACCTTGCCCGACGAGGACGTAGAAGAGGTGCTCGAGCAGGTCGACGCCGAGTTTACGGCGTTACCTGCCACTTGAACTTGGACGAATCCTTTGATGCGTTCTGAAGCTGGGTGACTTGTCGTAGCGGCTCGAACCTTCGTCAAATGGCGAAGTGAACAGTATCAAAGTGGTAGCGTCAAGGTGCCGAGATCGCGTGGATACCTTGTCAGTATCTCTATGCCCGTCCGAGTCACGAGTACGGTGTCGCTATGGCGAAAACCGCCTAGTCCTGGGACATAGAGGCCCGGCTCGACGCTCAAGACCATCCCGGGCTCGAGCACCGTAGTGTCACCCATATCCAGAAAAGGACTCTCGTGGATGCGCTGTCCCAGACTATGCCCGACATGGTGTCGCCAGTAGGATGTCAGGTTTTCGCGCTCATAGTAAGCGCGCACGGCCTCGTCCACGCTGGAGCAGGGTGCGCCGGGTCGCAGCGCCTCGAACGCGATATCCTGCAAGGCCAGCATATGTGCAAAAAACGTACGCTGCTCAGCGTTCGGTTCGCCTAGAAACATGGTGCGCTCGAGTTCGCTCAAATAGCCGTACACGCCTGCGCCTGCCCCGGTAACGAGTGTGTCTCCGGGTTGAAACGTGGCGTTGATGTTGATGGCGTGCGGCAGGGAACTGTTGACGCCAACTTGCCCCCGGTAGAGCGCGATCGCGCCGTTTAACCAGCGGTTTCGGCTTCGGAAATCCGGACCGAGCGCTGCAGACATCGCTTCAGAAGCCTCTCGTGTAGCGCGGCCTTCGACCTCGGTTTCCGTCAGGCCGGGCCCGGTATAGGCTTGCAGTAGTGCGTGGGCGTGGTCTCCCCATTGAACGCTCTCTCGGATCAGGGCCACTTCGGCCTCGGACTTCAGCGACATCTGTCGGTCGAGCGCGGGAGATACACGCCGCACCGCGACGTACTCACTCAGCAGCGGCCCCCGGTAGCCCATTACGGGCGGGTAGCCGTCGTGGTCTACCCCCACCGTGCGGTGCGCAAGGCCCAGCTGTTTCAGATAGCTGTGGAGATGCGAAAGGGGGTGCTCGAGCCCCGGATACTCGGGGTAGGTGACGACGTGTTCGGCTTCGCCTGCCTGCGCCGCGTGCTCACGTTCCAGATCCGGAACAAACAGGGTACGCTCGCCGTCTCGAGTGACGACGAGCGCGATGGGCCGCTCGGTCGGGTGAAAGACGAAGTCGGTGTAGTACTGGATGAACTGATCGTCGAAGAGGACGAGCGCGTCCACGTCCGGGGCAAAGTCGAAGGCGGCCTTGGCGCGCGCCGCTCGCTCACTCCTGGATATCGGCTGGGTCATGCGGGGACGTGCCGCGCCAGAAAGTCTCGCACGACCGTTAGGTAGCGTTCCTGCTCCTCGAGCTGCGGTGAGTGCCCGCTGTTCTCGAAAACGACGAGTTCGCTACGGGGCAAAACTGCCGCCAACTCCTCACTCGCTTCCAGTGGCGTGATCCAGTCGTGGCGGCCCACAGTGACGAGTGTCGGTGTCTGCACAGCGCGGAGCCGATCGGTGATATCGAACGAAGGCTGGTTGCGGCTAAAGGCCCAGTTGTGCGTCTTGTAACGAAACGGAATGGCGCCAAGCCGCTTTTTGCCCTCCTCCGGATCGTAGTCCACGTTGTAGAGCGGCTGGATCATCGCGAAGCTCTCGTAAAAGTCCTCATCGCTTTCCACCCGACCTGCAAAGAGGCGCTCGAGCCGCGCCCGGTCCATGGGCAGGCCGCTTGCCAGGGCGCGGTCCAT
>JBMDWS010000234.1:0-6987 GCA_048594695.1 Truepera sp.
TGCAGCCTCTTTGAAGCCTTCCGCTAGAACTCCCAAGTTACCACTGTAAAGGTTGACAGCAGCATTGGACTCCCATACATTTTGGTTATAAGCAAACAGCATTTTGCAACACGCTCCTTGAGATTTGGCAAGTATCTTTCACTCCCCCAAAATCATCGCAAACATCAGCGGTGCCACGATGGTCGCGTCACTTTCGATGATGAACTTGGGCGTGTCCACGCTCAGCTTGCCCCAGGTGATCTTGTCGTTGGGTACAGCCCCCGAGTATGACCCGAAGCTGGTTGTCGAATCGCTGATCTGGCAGAAGTACGCCCACATCGGCACGCCCTCGCGCTGCAAGTCCTGGTGCAGCATCGGCACCACGCAGATGGGAAAGTCCCCGGCGATGCCGCCGCCGATCTGAAAGAAGCCGATGGGGTGCTCCGTCGCGGTTTCGGTGTAGTACTCGGCCAGCATGACCATGTACTCGATGCCCGTTTTGACCGTATGGACGTTTTTCACGTCGCCGGTGATGCAGTGCCCGGCAAACATATTGCCGGTGGTCGAGTCTTCCCAGCCCGGCACGATGATGGGCAGGTTCTTTTCGGCAGCGGCGACCATCCACGAGTCTTTGGGGTCGATCTGGTAGTGCTCTTCTAACGCACCCGAGCGGATAAGACGGTAGAGAAACTCGTGCGGGAAGTAACGCTCACCCGCCGCGTCAGCCCGGGTCCATTCGTCGACAAGTGCCCCCTCGAGCCGACGCATCGCTTCCATTTCGGGGATACAGGTGTCGGTCACGCGGTTCATGTGCCGGTCCAAAAGTCCCTGCTCCTCCTCGGGCGTCAGGTCGCGGTAGTGCGGCACACGCTCGTAAAAGTCGTGGGCAATCAGGTTGAAGATGTCTTCCTCGAGGTTCGCTCCTGTACAGGAGATGATCTGCACCTTGTCCTGCCGGATCATCTCGGCGAGCGAGAGCCCGAGTTCAGCGGTGCTCATGGCCCCGGCGAGCGTCACCATCATGTAGCCGCCCGACTCGAGGTGCTTGCTGTACGCGTCGGCCGCGTCGATGAGGGCAGCGGCGTTGAAGTGGCGGTAGTGGTGGCGGACAAAGTCAGTGATCGGTGACTGGGACATGGGAAACCTCGCAATCGGGAGATACAAAACGCGTCGTACCCAGGAGGGGTAACTTCCGGGGCTTTTCAGTCCACTATACAAAACGTCTCGCAGGCTTGACCTACAGTCCTTGACAACCACGTTGTGGACCTTCTATGATTTTTAGAGTGAACGTTCGATCTACTCCCCAAGCTTCGTCCTCGATACTTGCCGAGCGCCCGGCACACATCCTGAAAGTGGCGCTGGCGCTCGTCGGCGAGCAGGGTTTGACGGGCTTTAGTATCGGCAAGCTCGCCAAACGTGCCGAGGCGAGCCCGGGCATCATCTATCACTACTTCGAGAGCAAGGACGTGCTCATCCATACGCTCTACCGGGAGGTCCTAGCGAAGCTTGTCCAGTCCATAAGCACCGATATCTACGCGCTGTCCCCCCTCGAGCGCCTCACAACCCTGTGGCTCAACGCCTTTCGTTTTCACGTAGAGCACCCCCAGGAAACGACGTTTCTCGAGCAGTACAAGAACTCCGCCTACTACGCCGAGCGTCTGCCCGAGGCCGACGCGCCCATGGAGCACCTTATTCGGGTCTTCGAGGCCGATATCGAGAACGGAACCTTCAAAGCCTTGCCTCTATCCGTCCTGCAAGCCATGACCTTCGAGGTCGCCGTCCACCTCGCCAAACTTCAGGTCGCGGGTCGGCTCGAACTCGACGCGCCTACCCTTCGCACCATCGCCGACACCGTCTGTCGCACCGCGCTGCGTTAACTAGCGAAAATAAGGAGAGAACATGTCAGAAAGAAAATGGACCGCCCAGGATATCCCCTCCCAGAAAGGCCGCATCGCTGTCGTCACCGGGGCCAACAGCGGCATCGGTTATGAAACGGCCCGCGTGCTCGCCGCCAGAGGCGCGACGGTCGTGATGGCCTGCCGCAGCGCGGAAAAGGCCAACGCTGCCGCTGCGAACATCCGGCAGAGTGTACCGGACGCGGCCCTCGAGATCATGGCGCTCGACCTAGCGGACCTCTCCTCGGTACAGGCCTTTGCCGAGGCTTTCGCGGCCAAGCACGATACGCTCGACCTGCTCATCAATAACGCGGGCGTCATGGTGCCGCCCTTTACCAAGACCAGGGACGGGTTCGAGGTGCAGTTCGGGGCCAATCACTTAGGGCACTTTGCACTTACGGGGCGGCTTTTACCGCTCCTCCTGCACACGCCGGGAGCCCGCATCGTGACCGTTAGCAGCGGCGTGCACCGGATGGGCCGGATCGCCTGGGACAACCTCCAGGCCGAGCGCGGCTACAGACCGTGGGCCGCCTACGGTCAGAGCAAGCTCGCCAACCTGCTCTTTATCCTCGAGCTGAGCAACCTCCTGAAGCAGGCGGGCAGCGACGTCATCGCCGTCGCCGCCCACCCCGGCTACACCGCGACAAACCTCCAGGGTGAGGCCTGGGGACCGCAGCTCACGAACCGCCTGATCGCACAGCGTGTCGAAAACGGGGCGCTACCCACCCTCCGCGCCGCCACCGACCCCGAGGCCAAGACCAACGACTTCTACGGGCCAGACGGCCTGTTCGAGATGCGCGGTTATCCCAAGCGGGTCGACCGCTCAGACGCTGCCAAGGACGCCGCCGTCGCCAGACAGCTGTGGGAAGTCTCCGAAAAGCTAACGGGCGTGAAGTACCCGCTTGCCACGCCCACAGCAGCTTGAACGAATTGTGCCGTTTGCTGCCCGCACATTCAAACCGGGCGAATCACCACGGGCGCCTCGAGCACGCTGTTGTCGATGACGATAGTGGCTCGCTCCTGCGGACGGCTTTCCTGAATATAGAGCCGCTGCCCCTCGACGTAGCGGCGGTTACTCGCGGCGTCCGGATCGGGTGAGCCGAAACCGTAGCCCCGCGCTGCGCCACGCGGAATCGACACGCTAAAGGGCACCTCGAGCCAGACCGACACGTCCCAGTACCCCCGCAGCTCAGGGCGATGCAGGAAGATACCGTCGAAAAGGAGGATCGCCCCGGGCGCGGCCTGCTTCTCGGTCACCGTGACCGGCGCTTCCTGCGTCACGTCGTAGACAGCCGTGCGGTAGCAGCCCGTGCCACCGGGCGAAAGTGGATCCAATAGCGCGTCCTCGAGGGCGGCGTAGTCGTAGGAATCGCGGTAAAACCCCTCCGGCGAGTCGCGCCCGAGGCGGTAACGCTGCGCCCTGGGCTTATGAAACCCGTCCACCGAGGCACGGATAAGCAGGCGTCCAGAGGGCCCAATAAGCGGCCCCAGCACCGCCGCGAGTTCGTCGGCAAAGTGCGTCTTGCCCGCCCCATCGACGCCGTCTACTGCAACGCGCAGGACAAAGGGCGTAGGGGTCTCGGCGAGGGTCTGGGCCAGACTTTGGAGAAACTCGAGGCGGGTACGCGACATGAACCGCAGTTTAGACCGGGCAAGTCGTGATGCCAAACCAAACCCCGGCGGCTCACACGGATACCGTCGGGATTCGTCTGGCTTGGGACGTTTAGTGTGCCGAGTGGAAACCGATGCGGTTCCCCTCGGTATCGAGAAAAAAAGCGATAAAGCCATTTTCGCCGATACTCATCTTGTCGGTCAGCACCTTGCCCCCCGCCGCCTCGACCCGGCCGAGAGGCACGCTCAAGTCGTCACCGCCGCTAAGGTAAACGATGCTTCCCTCCTGGCTCGGCATGTAGCCGTCACCCTGCATGAGCGCGCCGCCAACACCGTCCTTGTAAGGCAAGATGACCATCGTTCCCTGTACATCGTCCGCTGTCGTCAAGTCGCTGCCCAGCACCGCACCGTAAAACGTTTTTGCCCGGTTCATGTCGGTGACAGGAATATCGAACCAGTTGATTGCGCTTGCCATAATGAACCTCCGCGACAGGCTCTGCTGTTTGGGCTTCTCGGCCCTCAGCCCATCTACCTATAAATTTAAGGTGGTCCAGTGACAGCGTTATGTCAGTAGCGTCAGGGATCCCGAGCAGACGCATGCACCTCGGAATCAAGCTCGAGCCGCATCGCCTCGAGTTCCTCCCGCAGACGGTCGCGCAGGCTCGCCGGGCTCAGCACACGCACCTTTTTCCCCCAGCTCAGCACCCAGAAGAGTGCGTCGTCCGGGTGCCTGACGCCCAACGTGACCCGGAGGCCGTCGGGAGTGTCCTCGAACAGACTGTCGTGAAAAACCGGGCGCTCCCGCACCCACTGGGCCACGTCGGGAGCGAAAAGGAGCACGACATAGACCTTGGGCGTAGGTTCGTGCCCTGCCATGAGGTCGAAGCCCGGCTGACGCGTAAATGTGTCCGGCAGAACGGTAAGCTGCTGAGCCCGCTCGAGCCGAAACACGCGCATGTCCCGCCGCAGGTGACAGTACGCCGAGAGCAGCCACGCCCCGTTCAGGTGCACGAGCCCGTGCGGGTCGACCCGCCGCTCGGTCACCTCGCCCGCATAGCCTCCCGTTCGCTTTATATAGCGCAGGAGAAGTGTGCGACGCGCCACGATGGCCCGCCGCACCACCTGCACCATGCCCGGCACATCGGCGAGAACCCTGCTGCCCTGACTGATGAAGCGAATGTTGTCGCGGAGGTACGCGACCTCCCTGCGAACGTCCGGGCTCAGCACCGCTTCGATCTTGCGCTGCGCCGTGGTCGCAGCGCCCTGATACTGCGCGTCGAAGCTCGCAGCCATGACCGCGCTCCCCAGGACGAGCATCACGGCTTCGTCAGTGGTCAAAGACACCGGCGGCAAAAAGTAGCCCTCCATGAGCCAGTAGCCCTGTCCCGGTGCCGAGACGACGGGCACGCCGGACTCGGCGAGGGCCTGAATATCCCGGTAGATGGTCCGCTTCGTGACCTCGAAGGTGCGGGCCAGATCGTCGGCGGTCACGCGGTCACGCCCCTGCAGCTCGAGCACGATCCCTAGCAGCCGGTCGGTGCGGTTCATCCGGCAATTTCTCCCCACAAAAGGGTTAGAGCAGTGCTGTGGGAGGCTAAACCCCTGGGGCAAAGCCAATGCGCCACGCTACGCGGCACTGCCTTGGACCAACGCCAGCGCTTCCCGCAAACGCCGCGCCGAATCCAGGAGCGCCTCGTCGGTATCGCGCCCGTAGCCTCCGGACTTCGGCAGGCCGCCAATCTCGAGAATCCCCGGTCCAACAAAACCCTGCCGCAACAATCCTGCGCAATATCCCGCCACGTCGAGCGTGCCGAGGCCGAGCGGCAGATGTTCGTTGGTTTCGGGCAACCGTGTATCGGCGACATGCAGGCCCATGACCCTTTCACCGAGCGCCCGGAAACCCGACAGGTCCTCCGGGGCCGTGTGATTGAAGTCCCAGAGGAGGCCGAGGTCGTCGACCGCCTCGAGCAGCCGCGCCAGACTCGCCGGGGGTGAAAAGAGCCGGAGGGCCGGTTCGTTATGTTCGACGCCAAAGCGAAATCCCGCGTCGCGGGCAAGGTCGGCGGCGTGGGCAAACTGCGGCACGAGATGAGCCTCGAGCGCCCGCGCCTCTGCGTCGGTCAGCCATTCGGTCGGTGCGAGGTGCCAGTGAACGTGCGTGCAGGCAAGACCCGTGATGGCGGGCAGGTTGGCCCTCAGGTACTCGAGGGGCGTCGCGCCGTCAGGCGTCTTGCCCGACTTCGTGACGCGGATGAGCAGTTCCATCGTCGGGGTGATGCGAGCCGCCCCCAGCGCCTCGGCAACGGCCTCGATAGGTGCTCCCAGATGCTCCGTCCCTAGCCCCTCGGGTTGCCCGCGAAACTGCAGGGCCTCGAAACCGCTCCGCGCTGCAAAGGCAATCTCTGTAAGGGCCGGACGCCAGTTGCCGGGGAAAAAGCGCCCGTTCATGCCAATCCGAATCGTCATGTTGTGTCTTACCATGCTCCAACATGCCCGCGAGCAAGCGAAACGCCCAAAGATTAAGGTTTGATGAAGGCTTTCCCGTAATCGTTCTCACATTTTCCACATGGATGCTAAAGATGCCACAGCGGGCGCGCCCTTTGGCAGAGGAGGACTTGATGACCGAAGAACACCCTAGAGCAGGCTGGAACCTAATCGACCCGGCTCACGCTATCGGCGCGTTTCTGAACAGCCTTTCCACTGCGCCCCGTCTGCTCGGTCTGGGCGAGCCTACACACTTCGTTGAGGACTTCCCGAGGGCACGCAACCGTATTTTTCCCGCGCTCGTCGAGGCGCACGGCTACCGCGCAATTGCCCTCGAGAGCGACATTCTGGCAGGAATTGAACCCGACGCCTACGTTGCCAATGGCACAGGGAACCTTGACGACGTGCTGAAGCGCGGGTTCAGTCACGATTTCGGCAAGATCAGCGCCAACCGCGAGCTGCTCGACTGGTTGCGGTCCTACAACGCGGGCCGGGACGAGGCCGACCGCGTGCGCTTCTACGGTTTCGACGCCCCGCTCGAGACGATGTGGGCGAGCAGCCCGAAGCGTCCCCTGCTAGCCTTGTACGACTTTCTCGCCGAGCGGCTACCCGACCTGCCCAAAGATCGCTCGCGTCTCGAGGCCCTCTGCGGCGACAACGCCCGCTGGACCAACGAAAGGACGGGCATGAACCCGGCCCAGTCCATCGGCGCGTCGGAAGACGCCCGCACACTGCGCTGGCTGACGGACGACCTCGCCACCCGCCTCATCACCGAACGCCCGCGCCTCGAGGAGCCCGCTGACCCTTTCTGGCACGCCCGCCTCTGGGCGCAGACCGCGCAGGGGCTGCTGCGCTACCACGCGGTGATGGCGGAGCGCGAACCCGAACGCGTCGCGCACATGCTCTCGCTGCGCGACCGGATGATGGCGGACAATCTCGAGCTGATCGCGGAGCGTGAGGCCGAGCGCGGTCCCGTGCTGGTATTTGCGCACAATCAGCACCTGCAGCGCCACAATGC
>JBMDWS010000235.1:0-2456 GCA_048594695.1 Truepera sp.
GGCGGGCGCGGTGGACTGCGGCAACAGCGGCCCCCGGTAGAGCTTGACCGCCTCGTGGACGCGTCCCTGCAAGAGCAAATTCTCGAGTTCGGTCAGGTCCGACCATACCTTAGACGCCAGGCGGTAGGGCCTCGAGGTCACCTCTATGCCCAGTACTTTGCGCAGGCGGTGCAGCTCGACGCGTAGTCCTGCCGACTGAACATCGCCATAGAGCGCCTCACTAAGCGCCTCGGGGCTAGAGCCCTGCGGGTTCGAAGCGAGGAGCAGTAGGAGTTCGACGCTGCGCTGCCGCACCGCGAGCGGCTTCCCCCCCTGATGCACCTCGAGCCGCCCCAGTGCAAAGACCTTGAGAGATCCCAGATCAGCCGAGAGGTCTTGCAGCCGCGGGTAAGCCCGGCCTGCCAAAAATCTCATGCCCACCTCGGTCAGCAGCAAACGGGCATTGTCGAGCGTGGGCTTGATTTCCTGCTCGACGGACTCAGGGACATGGTCGTGGGCGATGAGGTGAAAAGCCGCCTCGGTAGCCAGAGCGCTATCACGATCGCTAAAGTAGCGGTGCGCCTCTTGTAGCATGACCAGCGTGCTGTCGTCGGGCCAGTGCGCCAGCGCCAGCGCCAGCCGCGCCTGTTGCTGGTGGAGCACCGAAAGGTCGTTCGTCACGGCGAGCGTGGCTTCGGCTTGCTCCCGCGCCGCCTTGAGATTGCCGAGCGCACACTGCGCCCGCACATAGCCGAGCGTGAGCCAGGCGCGGAGTGCGCGCTGGGCACCTTGCAATTCCTGACTATAGGCTGCTAGCGCCGCTTCGCAGCGACCGGTCGCCTGATAGAGGTCCGCGAGTATGAGGCGCGTCTGAACCTTATGCCGGGCGTAGCCCTGGACGTCACCTTGGTTCAGGGTTCGGTTCAGCGTCTCCTCGACGCCCTCTACGTCGCCCGTCAGGAGCTGAAGGTAGCTTCTAAGGTTGACGATCGAAAGCTTGAGGCCCGGATGCCTGGCACGGTCGTAGGCGTAGCTGAACCAGCCCGCCGCTGTCTTGAAGCGCCCTCCGTCCAGGTTGGCAACCGCCAGCGCGTGCGCGTTGCGGGCTTCGGCGTAGTCGTCTTCAGCCTCCTCGGCGGCGATAAGCGCCGCCTGAAGGATACGTAGCCGTTCCTCGAGGCTCTCCGCTGTCGCCCCCAAATGGTAGAGCGTGTGTTCGGTCGCGCAGAGCGCATTCGCTTCAGCGGCTTTTTGCGCGTAAGCATCGCCGTCGCCCCGGTACGCGTACAGAACGCCCTCGAGCGTCATGAGGTCGGCGCGTTCCCGCTCCCGAGCCACGGGTACCACTTCGCTCAGCACCTGACTGGCAAGCGCCCGCTGCTCGAGGTTGATCAGCGCCGCCACATAATAGAAAGTCACACCAGGAGGCCAGGGCTTGCCGAGGGTCTGGCAGACCTCGAGCACACGTTCGTTCCAGCCGTCTCCAAAAAGACGGCGCACCAAGCCAAGTTTGTCGTGCTCTGCTCCTGCCAGCAAGAAACACCCCGTCCCGCACCGTGAAGCGCGTAGAGCATTGCAAGTCTACCAAGTTGGCGGCAGGTTCTTCACAAGGAGCAAATTTTGTATGGACTCAAACTTTCTTGCGACCCCGCCGGAGAGCTCCCAGCAATGTGCAGATACCGAGGCCCCAGAGCAGACTGACCAGAGCCCAGAGTACCCATCCCCAAACGAGGCTTTCCGGACCGCTGAAAAGTCCGAGCGGAAAAAGCAGGATATGGCTCAGCACCCGGGCAAACCCGCCCGATATCCCGGCGGTAAAAGCTACGACGTAGGAAACGGCGAAATGTAGCACGGCGACGAGAAGAACGGCGAAAGCGAAGGTGAACCGTCTTTTTGTCACGAGTGGGCGCACTTCGCAAGCATCCGGATTCTAGGCATGAGCCAAGTCTATATGCTGAAATACCCTCGCACATGACTGTCGCTTCGTGGTCTCGCTCGAGCTTCCGTCAGGCCCAATCCAGGGTCAGTCACCCACCTCGTAGCGGCCCAGTCGGTAGCTCCCGTAAACAAGCGGCAGCACCGTACTCAGCAGCGTCACCGCGCCCACGAACGCCAGCACCAGCCATCCCTGCGGCGTATTCCAGACCAGCTCGCCCGGATGCTGCAGCACCTGCCAAGCGGGCCAGGCCAGCGCCAGCATCAGGAGCGTGCTGTAGCCAAGGGACAGCGCCATATAGAGAAGGCCACCCGCCGAGAGGGGCACTTCGCTCGGGCTCGAGGCGTCGAAGCGGGGAAACGCCGCTCCCAACCCGGTTCCTAAGCCTGTAATGGCGAGTGCCGCGCACATACCCGCCAGCGGACTCGCCCAGGCGAGTGCCGGGCTCAGATCGATGAGAAACGCCGCCGCCGTCCCCAGCCCGACGCCCAGCAGCAACATGATCGGGAGGCTGTGCCAGAACTTGCCGAGAACGATCTGC
>JBMDWS010000236.1:0-2038 GCA_048594695.1 Truepera sp.
CAGGGGGAATCGTCACCGAGGCTCCGAGAAACGGAGCCGTTATCCCTGTTTCAGCCTCACGCGGCAACAGGGTCATCTCGGTGTGAAGGGTGCCTCCCTCTTCTAGGCGCGTGCCCGGCGGGAGCTGAACGTGCAAGTGAACATAGGTGTCGCCGGGGGGGCGTCCGGGGCCGCCGAGACCGCGCAGGCGCAGCTTGGTGTCGTCCTTACGAAAGGGTGGCACATCGACTTCGACCTCGGCTCCGGCTCGCAGAATGCCGCGCCCGTCACACGTGAGGCACAGCCCGCGTTCGTCTTGGCCCGAGCCCCGGCAGCTCGAGCACACGCTCGGCCCCGGCACCCGCACCCGGCGAGTGGTCCCGGTACGCGCCTCGGGTACAGCGACGAACAGGCTCACGTCGCGGTCTTCACCCGGCAACAGTCCAGACGAGCGCATCATGCCGGTCATGGCACCGAAAAGGGCGTCGAATACGGCGTTGCCCGTGCGCGGCATCTGACCACCCGGGCCCCAATCGACGCGAATGTCGGCTTCCTGAAAGATCGTTTGCCAGTCCATGGTGCTAAAGTCCGGGCGCGCGGCACTCTGACCCGCCTGACCGTAGCGGTCGTAGCGCGCCCGCAGATCCGGGTCGCGCAGCGTGGCGTAGGCTTCCGAAATCTCCTTAAAACGCTCCTCCGCCCCTTTGTCGCCCGGGTTACGATCCGGGTGGTACTTCATGGCGAGCTGCCGATAGGCCGACTTGACTTGCGCAGCGTCGGCACTCCTCGGCACGCCCAGAACGGTGTAGGGATCGGCGTGCGTGCGTGTCACACCGGAAAGTATACATTATTTGAGTCTCATTGAGTCAAGACGGGGGAGTATCAACGCGCCCCGACGGTGCTATGCTCAGCCGCAGGAGGCTACTGTGAACGTGTCCAGACGAACCCTCGTGCTCATTTCTCTCGCCCTCGTACTCCTGCTCGCAGGCTGCCGCAACGAGACCCAGAACCGTATCCGCCGGGACCTGCAGGATTACACCGGAAGCCGCACCTACATTACGGTCTATTCGGTCAACGGCACGCCCATCTTTAGCGGCATCGTCGACGGGCAGGTCACGAGGTCGGTTTCGGATGTCAACGGCGGCGCTGCGACCGAACTCTCATCGTACGTCTACTGGTTCGACCCGGACGGCAAATACTATCAGACGGACATGCCCTACCTGCTCACCTCGAGGGAGCCTGAAGCCGACGCCACACCGAACGGGAACTAGAGGCCGCCGGGAAAAGAGATGAAGACCCAGAATTCGTGAAGATTTTCTCTCCTTGATGAAGCTTTATCCCCGTTTATTGAGGCTTTTCTGGGATGATGTTTGGCTTCGGCCTGCTAAACTAGGCCCTATGTCACGTCTAGCGCCTCTTCTGCTCGCTGTGCTGCTCGGTGGTTGTGCCTTTTACGTCACTCCCGACCCTGCCCCTCGCGTCCGCGTCCGTCCTGTTCCGTCCAGCCCGAACGTGGTGATTACCGAGCCAAAAGTGGTGCCAAGCAACACCCTGAGCATCACGTCGTTTACACCGGCTCGCGGCAGCGGTTCGGTCTACGCCCTTGGCGAGGACATTGCCTTCACCCTTGTGACTCCGAGCGGCGGCTACGTCACGCTGACCTCGTATGGTCCCGACGGTGCCGCCTCGGTGTTCGCGCAAAATGTCTATGTGCCTGCAGGCAGCGTGACCCTGCCGACCGCCTCGAGCGGTGTACGCTATACGCTCGCACCGCCCAGAGGCCTGCAGCGCGTGACCGTGACTCTTTCGAGTTCGACGACAGCCACCGGGCAAGTTAGCGCCGAAACGACTTTCTATATCCAGTAACGCCCCATGCCGGAGCATCCTGCGCCTTGGCTGGGTGTTCGGCTTCACCCTTCTTTTATCCTTTGCTTGGGCCAGCGCCCCGGTGCTCGAGGCTGAACTGTTGACGCGTACCAACGTCGCCCGCGCCGAGGCCGGCCTCCCTCCGCTCGAGCCCGACGAAAGCCTGACCCGCATCGCTCGCGCTCACGCGACC
>JBMDWS010000237.1:0-7840 GCA_048594695.1 Truepera sp.
TGCATCATGTGCCCGGTCTGTACCAACGTCTGCCCTACGGACGCCTTCAAGCGTGAACTGACCCCGGTCAAGGATGGGGGCGGCGGCGTGCTGAAGCTCGAGCCCGAACGCTGCAACGGCTGTAACGCCTGCGTCACCTCATGCCCGGTCAAAGTCATCACGCTGGACAGCGAGGTGACCTGGGGCGAGCTTTCAGGCGGTACGCAGGTGGTCTATCACAAGGCGGGCGGCGCAGCCAAGGGGTCTATCGCTCGTTAGTTGCGCCCCAAATGTTACGTTTTGCGCCTTTACATTCCCAGATAATTCGTTCACACTGGAGCATTTGTGCAACCTGTGGCCCGTCGTTCAGATAGGGCCGACATCTGGAGGAGAACCCAATGACCACCAAGTGGGGCATTATCGGAACCGGAAATATCGCCAAGCAGTTTGCCCGTGGCCTCGCTGTCATGGACGACGCCGAACTCGCTGCTGTCGGGTCGCGTACTCAGGAGAGCGCCCAGGCTTTTGCCGAGGAGTTCGGCGCGGCGCGGGCACATGGCTCCTACGAAGCGCTCGCTGCCGACCCCGAGGTGCAAGCGGTCTATATCGCCACACCCCACCCCATGCACCTCGAGAACAGCCTGCTCTGTATCGAGGCGGGGAAAGCCATACTGGTCGAAAAGCCCTTTACCCTGAACGCGAAGGAGGCCAAAATCCTCATCGACGCGGCCAAGGCCAGGGGCGTTTTCGTCATGGAAGCCATGTGGACACGCTTTTTTCCGGTTATGACCAAGCTCAAGGAGATTGTCGAGAGCGGCACTATCGGCGAGATCAAGCTGCTTCAGGCCGACTTTGGGTACAACAGCCCGTTCAACCCTGAAAGCCGTACCGATAAGGCCGAACTCGGGGGCGGCGCGCTCCTCGACGTGGGGGTCTATCCCGTTTCGCTGGCTTCTTTCCTGCTGGGAACACCGACCGAGGTCTCGAGCTTTGCCCAGCTCGGCCCGACCGGGGTCGATGAGCAGGCCGCGCTCATCCTCAAGCATGAAGGCGGCGCGCTCTCTCTCAGCAGCACCGCCATTCGCGCCACGACGCCGCAGGAGGCTGTCATCATGGGTAGCAAGGGCACCATCCACTTGCCTGCGCCCTGGTGGAAACCCGAGACCTTGACCCTGCAAACGAGCGAGGAGACCGAAACCTTCGCTTCACCCCTGCCGCATAACGGTTATCCCTACGAAGCCGCCGAGGTCGCCCGCTGCCTGGAGGCCGGACTGACCGAAAGCCCGGTCATGCCGCTCGCCGAAACCCTCGCCATCATGGAAACCCTCGACACCTGCCGCGCTCAGTGGGGCATGACCTATCCGGGAGAACGCGAATGAGCGCCATGCGCTACGGCACGCTCCCCGGTGTTGCCAGGCCCGTCTCGAGACTCGTACAGGGCACGGTGATGATCTCGTCCGCCGACGAAGTGAGCGCGTTCCGGCTACTCGACGAGGTCTACGAACATGGCTGCCGTACCTTCGATACCGCGCACGGCTACGGCAGCGGCGATTGTGAGCGTACGTTCGGGCGCTGGCTACGGGCGCGGGGCGTCCGGGACGGGGTGGTGATTCTCGGCAAGGGGGCACACCATAACGCCGACCGCAAGCGGGTCACACCCTTCGATATCACCGCCGACCTGCACGACTCGCTGGCCCGCATGGGCGTTGACTTTATCGACATTTACGTCCTGCACCGCGACGATCCCGACGTTCCTGTCGGCCCCATCGTCGAGGTGCTGAACGAGCATAAACGTGAGGGCAAGATCGGTATTTTCGGCGGCTCGAACTGGACGCATGAACGCCTCGCCGAGGCCAATCGCTACGCCTCGGAGCACGGCCTCGAGCCTTTTTCCGTCAGTTCGCCCAACTTCTCGCTGGCCGAGCAGGTCGTCGCGCCCTGGGAAGGGTGCATCAGCATCAGCGGTCCTTCGGGCGCGGCGGCACGGCGCTGGTACGAAGACGCGCAGATGCCTCTTTTTACCTGGTCGAGTCTGGCGGGCGGCTTTTTCTCCGGGCGCTTTCGCCGGGATAACCTGGAGAGTTTCTCGAGCTATTTCGACGCGCTCTGCGTCACCTCCTACTGCGTAGAAGACAACTTCGCCCGCCTCGACCGGGCCGAGCAGCTCGCGGCCGAAAGAGGGGTGTCACTCCCGCAGCTGGCGCTCGCCTATGTGCTCAGCCAGCCGCTCGACATTTACGCGCTGGTCGGCTGCAGCAGCGGCACCGAATTTGCCGCCAACGTCGATGCTATGGCGCTCGAGCTGACCCCGAGTGAGCGTCGCTGGCTCGAGACGGGCGCCTAACTAAAGACAGGAACCGGAGAAGATTGAAAAAGCCGGAAGTAGCCGCCAGGCTTCATCTCCTCTTCTCCATTTCTTCACAAAAGCCGTACGGAAAACGCGCCCCAAGCCGTCATCCTGACATTCAGGTAGCCGCGCTACCGGAAGGGGTACAGGAATGAAAAAACGGCTTATGGCTCTGGGGCTTTCGGGGGCACTTCTCGGTGCCGGACTCGTCGGCGCGCAGCAGAGCGGCGGCAGCACGACAAGCAGCTCACCGGCAGGCCAGACAAGCACAGATAATACGGCAACCAGCGCGACAAACACCCAGCGCGCCGAGATGTTCGCTGGAATGCTCCTCCATCACCCGCTCGATATGGGCAGCACGCTTACCGTCACCTTTTACGACGGCGATCCCGAGGCGGGCGGGAGCGAACTGAGTAGCCTCGAGTTCGTCTACGGCGAGGACAGCGAGGCCGCCTTTGCCGAACAGGTCGCGACAGAAGCCGCCAGCGCCAGCTACGTATCGGTCACCACCAGCCCCCAGACCGAGACCTTCAACCTCGCGGATATGGGCTCCGGCAATGGACGCGGGTTCGGGGACATGCGCTTCGGGCACGGGGGTCAGAGAGGCTTTGGCCCAGACGGTTCCAAAAGCCATTAAGACTAAGCGTCAAGAAGCCAAAAACAGTGGCCCCGCACAAGCGGGGCCACTGTTTTTGAGCTACATTCACCTCACAAAGATACTTGACATTATGCCTTTCTACGTTGATACTTGTGCAAACAGCAACACGTGTTAGTACCTTTGGGGTTCTTGAGGAAATCGCTGTCGCGGTGTCGGTTTCCAAGTCGCGCGAGTGCCCTGTTGGAGGTAAATGTGGCCACAGCTTCGACCTTTTCGGCTCCCGACCATCCGCAGAAACGCCGGCCCAGACGCCTGATAACCGGGGAAACCCTGACTGCCTGGCTCTTTATCCTGCCAGCTTTCGTCGGGTTTGTGCTGTTCTACGCGCTACCCGCCGTACGCGGCCTCTACATCTCTTTTACCGACTGGAATCTCCTGCGCGACCCCACCTTTATCGGCGGCGCCAACTACCGCGAGATGATCGCCGACCCGCTCTTCTGGAACGCGCTCAAGATCACGGCTATTTACGTCATTGCCAATATTCCCTTGCAGACGGCTCTGGCACTGCTTCTCGCCGTCCTTATGAGTCGCTTGACGACTTCGATGCTGGTACGCGGCACGCTCATCTTGCCCTATTTGCTCTCAAACGTCATCGTGGCGCTCATATGGCTCTGGATGCTCGACCCTCTGCTCGGCTTCGTGAACGCCATGCTCCAGAATATCGGGGTCGCCCGCCAACCTTTTTTCGGCTCACCCGACCAAGCCATCTGGACCATCGCTTTCGTCAACATCTGGCGGCACATGGGCTTTACCGCGCTTCTCTTTTACGCTGGGATGCAGGGTATTCCCGGATCGCTTTACGAGGCAGCGCGTATCGACGGCGCATCAGAAAATCGGATGTTCTGGGGCATTACGCTCCCGCTCCTGCGACCCGTCACGGTCTTCGTCGTCGTGACGTCGCTTATCGGCTCCTTCCAGATCTTTGATACCGTGGCCGTCACCACGGCAGGTGGCCCGGTCAACAGCACCAAGGTTCTCGTCTGGTATATCTACGAAAACGCCTTTCAGTTCTCTCGCATGGGATACGCAACCGCCCTATCAATGACGCTTTTCGCCATTCTTATCGTCATTACGCTGTTTCAGCTGCGCTTTTTCCGTTCGGACGAATCCGACCTGACAGGAGCCTAGGCCATGACGACCAACGCCCGACGTATTCCATCGGCTCCCCGTGCGCGTAATCCCTTCCCCTGGGGCAAAGCGCTAGCTTGGGTCGTGCTCCTGCTCCTCATCCTGCTGACCCTGTTTCCCATATGGATCGTCATTAAAACCTCCCTGTCAGAGCAACGATCCCTTTTCACAAACGCCAGCTCGCTTCTGCCCGCCGATCCGACGCTCTTCAACTTCCGCCGTGCGCTCGGGCTTGTCGGACTAGATGAGATGGTCGCAGCAGGCGGCTCCGCCGGGACGCTCAACTTTCCGCTCTACCTGCGTAATTCACTCATTTTTACCGGTATCGTGGTGGTGTTTCAGAGCTTTTTCTCCGCTATGGCCGCCTACGCCTTTGCGCGCCTCAAGTTCCCCGGACGCGACGTCATCTTCTTTCTCTTTCTCGCCGCGCTGATGGTGCCCGGAATTGTCCTCTTCATCCCGAACTTCGTCTTGATTCGGCAGCTTGGCTGGCTCAACACGATGCAGGGCATGGTTGCCCCGTACGTGCTGATGACGCCCTTTGCCGTGTTCTTTTTGCGACAGTTTTTTCTGTCGCTACCCAAAGAGCTCGAGGAAGCCGCCCGCATCGACGGTGCGAGTTCTTTTGGCATCTTCTGGCGTATCGTTCTGCCGGTAAGTCAGACGCCGCTAGCGACCCTCGCCATTCTGACGAGCATCAACATGTGGAACGACTACTTCTGGCCCTTCCTGGTAGGCCGCGACGAAAGCGTCCGCGTGCTGACCGTGGCCCTTGGAATCTTCCGCAGCCAGACCCCGCAGGGTATTCCCGACTGGACAGGCCTGACCGCTGCGACGCTCTTAAGCATCGTCCCGATCTTTTTACTGCTCATTTTCCTGGGCCGCCGCATCGTCGATTCGCTGGCGTTTAGCGGCCTCAAGTAGGGCTTGGAGGTGATTTAAAGACACGTTTTAAAGGCTCTATACGCTTCGCACCTAAGCAATTTCTCGCACAGCTCCCCCGATTTACCGAAAGGATCTCCATGTCCAACCTCAAACACTTTCTGGTGCTCGGCACGCTCGGCCTCGTTGCAGGCACAGCCGCCGCCCAGACCCAGATCAAGTACATGCTCTGGGACGCCAATCAGCTGCCGGCCTATCAGCAGTGCGCGGTCGCTTTTACGGAGCAGAACCCCGACATCCAGGTCAACATCGAGCAACTCGGCTGGGATGATTACTGGACGACCATTACTACCGGCTTCGTATCGGGAACAGCCCCCGACGTGTTCACCGACCACCTTGCCAAGTACCCTGAGTTCGTGACGAACGGTCAGCTGGTCGACATTCAGCCCCTCGTCGAACGCGACGGTGTCAACGTAGACGGCTACATTGGCGAATTGGCGTCACTCTGGGCCAAGGACGAAGGTCGCTACGGATTACCCAAGGACTGGGATACCGTTGCGGTCTTCTATAACAAGGCGATGCTCGAGGCTGCCGGGGTCGATCCTTCAGAGCTGGAAAACTGGACCTGGAACCCACAAGACGGCGGCACCTTTCAGGAGATCGTCTCGAAACTGACGCTAGACGCCAGCGGCAACAATGCCCTCTCCCCCGACTTCGACGCAGGGCGGGTCCAACAGTACGGCTATATCATGCCCGGCGCGGGTGGCGGCGGTGGTCAGACCGAGTGGAGCCACTTCGCCGCTTCGAACGGCTGGGTGCCTACCAACGGTATTTGGGGCAACCAGTACAACTACAGCGATCCCAAATTCATCGAAACTATCACGTGGTTGCAAGACACGCTCAACAACAAGCACCTTTCGCCCAGCGTCTCAGACGTGGCAGGTGTAGGTGCCAATGCGCTTTTCGCAGCCGGACAGGGCGCGCTCGTCACCGACGGTTCGTGGATGATTGGTCAGTACATCAACAATTCACCGTTCGAAGTCGGTATCGCCAAACTGCCGGTAGGTCCCGAGGGACGTAAGACCATGTTCAACGGCCTCGCAGATTCGATCTGGGTGGGTTCACAGCACCAGGAAGAAGCGTGGCAGTGGGTCAAGTTCTTGGGTTCGGCAGACTGCCAGAACATCGTTGGGGCAGCGGGTGTGGTCTTCCCGGCTATTCAGTCCGGTGTCGACGCCGCGATTAGCGCTTACACCGAGCGCGGTGTGGACGTAACGCCCTTCACCGAAGAAGCCACTGCACCTGACGGCACCTTCCTCTTCCCGATCACCGATTACGGCGCGCAGATCACCTCGATTTTGACCAATGCGATGGAGAACATTTTCATCAATAACGCCGAGGTCGAACCAACCCTGACGCAAGCCAACACAGAGATCAACGCCCTTTTCCAGTAAACTGACCGCTACCCCCCTGCGACGCAGGGGGGTAGCGTCCTCTTTTCGGAGTCCCGATGACCAAGATCACCTTTATCGGCGCGGGTAGCACCGTGTTTGCCAAGAACCTGCTTGGCGATATTCTCTCTTTCCCCGAATTCGCCGAGGTCGAAATCGCCCTCTACGACATCAACCCCGAACGCCTCAAGACCTCGGAGATCGTGGCCCATAAGGTCGCGGACGCCCTCGGCGCCAAACCCCGGATCATGGCGACGACCGACCGCAATAAGGCCCTAGACGGCGCGGACTACGCCCTCAACATGATTCAGGTGGGCGGCTACAAACCGAGTACCGTGATCGACTTCGAAATCCCTAAAAAGTACGGTCTCGAGCAGACTATCGCCGACACCCTCGGCATCGGCGGCATCATGCGGGCGCTGCGTACCGCCCCGGTGCTCCTCGAGATGAGCCGCGACATGGAGCGGCTCTGCCCTGATGTGTGGCATCTCAACTACGTCAACCCGATGGCGATGAACTGCTGGGTGCTCAACAAAGCCAGCACCATCAAAACGGTGGGCCTGTGCCACAGCGTGCAGCACACCGCCGGAGAGCTGGCCAAAGACATCAGCATACCGGTCGAGGAGATCAACTACCGCGTCGCCGGGATCAACCACGTGGCCTTTTATTTAGAGTTCGAGCGTAACGGCGTCGACCTCTACCCGGAGATCAGGCGCGTTATGGACGAAGACCGCGTACCGGACAAAAACCGCGTACGTTACGAGATGTTCCGGCGACTCGGCTACTTCGTCACCGAATCGTCCGAGCACTTTTCCGAGTATTCGCCCTGGTTTATCAAGGGCAACCGCCCCGAACTCATCGAAAAGTTCAATATCCCGATCGACGAATACCTGCGCCGCTGCCAGTTCCAGATCGAAGGCTGGGAGCGCCTGCGCGACACGCTCGAGGACCCCACCACGCAGTTCAAGGTCCATGATGTGAATAGCGAACATACCGACCACACCCCGACCGACGGCAGCGTCCGAGACGAAGCCAAGTTGCGCGAGCAGATGCTCACCATCAAACGCTCGCCCGAGTACGGCTCACTTATCGTGCACAGCCTCGAGACCGGCATCCCGCGCGTCGTCTACGGCAACGTGATGAACGACGGCCTCATCGACAACCTGCCCGAATGCTGCGTCGAAGTCCCTTGCTTGGTCGATAAAAATGGCGTCCAGCCGACCAAGATCGGCTCACTGCCGCCCCAGCTCGTGGCGCTTATGCAGACCAACATCAACGTCCAGGCACTGACCGCCGAGGCCATTCTGACGGGCAACCGGGCACACCTCTATCACGCCGCCATGTTCGACCCGCATACGAGCAGCGAACTCGACCTCGAGCAGATTCACCATCTCG
>JBMDWS010000238.1:0-8524 GCA_048594695.1 Truepera sp.
GCGGCGGTGCACAGGACGACAACCCTATCGTGATTCCGGAGCCTGATACTCCCGAAGTCGCGCGCGACGTGGGCGTTGCCGACCTGCCGCTTCTCGACACCGAACCCGCTCCCACCGGAGGCCAGGATCAGCCCACCATCCCCGACCCGGTCATTGGGGGCGCAGACAGCACCTTCAACCCCTTTGCGCCCCTCACGCTGCCCCAGCAACCCACGGCGCCCCCTGCCGCAACCGAAACACCCGAGACCCCCGCACCCGAGAGCCCTGTGCCCGAGACGGAAACCGTGCCGCAAACTCCCCCATCTGCACCCACCCTGCCCAGAGCGCCCGTCCCCGAGGTGCAGGTGGCGCGCCCCACTATCCCCAACTCGCTCATTTCCGGCATGACGCCCCCCAGCGTGGCGATACCCAACCCTACTCCGGGGCCTCTCGAGGCCACCATCGGCAGCCAGATGACCCCACCAAACGACCTGAACAGTACAGGGATCGCGGTGCGGACCCCCGTGCCTCCACCCCTTATCGCGGCACCGGCGATGGCTGGAACCACCCGGAGCGTGACCCGAACCGTCGCCGCCGCCCCGGGCAGTCCTCAGGGCGTCACGCCTCTGACTTTCGCCGGAACCATGCTCGGGTATGACGAAAATGCCACATCTGCCGTAAGCAACCGCGTCAGTCGCGCCCTAGGCAACCTGCGCGTCAGCTTTACCGCAATGAGCACCGGGACTGGCGTTTTTCGCGTTGGAAACAGCACCCGGCCTGTATTACTGGTGGTCGGCGACACGCTTCCTGGCACCCAACTCACCCTCAGTCGCCTCACCGCCCGGAGCGCCCAGTTTGTCGAGGACGACGTTCGTCACACGCTTTTGCTAAACCCCTGACTTAACCTTAGGGGGCGATGAGAAGCCATGCTCCCTACCCGATAGCCGTTCCCCACCTGGCGCTCGCCTTTCTGGCCCTCCTTGCCTGGGGTCCCAGCGAGGCCAGCGCCCAAACCGACACCGAAGCCCCCATAGTCAGCCAGGTGCAACTCGCACCCCTGCCCGAAACCGAACAGTTTAGCCAGCTCGTCGATTTTCGGGTCCGCCCCGCTGGGGAATCGCTCGACGCCATGATCCAGGCGCTCGCCCGCTCGGTGGGGCTAAGTGCCATCACACAGGGCATTCCGGCAGACGCGGTCGTCAATTACGACTTCGCCGAGCCCAAACCGTTTCGGGAAGTTTGGGACATCGTTCTCACGCTGAACGGTCTCGAGTACGTCCTGCGCGGCAACAATATCGTGGTCGTGGGGCCGCCCTCGGTGCTCGAGAGCTTGCAACCACAGCAAGAGCAAGGGGTAGCATCCGTAACTCAAACTTATCCAGTGAGTGCGGATCCAACTGAACTGCAAGCATTACTGGAAAGCCAGTTCCCCGCAGGAAGTGGGGTGACCGTGAGCTCTTTTGAAGCACTTGGCGTGCTGTCGGTACGAGGAACCGAAGCACAACAAGCGCAAGTCGAAGATATTTTGAGTCAGTTCGATCGTACAGCGACGGCACCTGTAAGGCGTTCATACACTCTGTCACACGCACGGGCTGAAGAGCTAGCCGAGGTGCTCACAGCCACTGTGACAGCCCCGGAATCCGAAGGGAACGCCACGTTGTCTACTGCCCAGCAAGCAACGCAGAACACCGCTGGAGCCGCTATTCGTCAGGGAGTTACCGATGCGCTGACCGCTACACCCACCCAGTCGAGCGCTCAGACAACTAGCGCTGCCGTTTTAGCAGAAGGGCAATTTTCAATCGCAGCCGATGCCCGCAGCAACCGGATCGTGGTGACAGCTCCGCCAAATGTTCAGCGCGATGTTGCTGCACTTATCGAGGAACTGGATCAGCCTGAAAGACAGGTCAATGTACAAGTCAGAATCCAAGAGGTCACTGGAACGGTCAGCGAACAGCTTGGGTTGAACCTAACCTCCGCTGTGGGAAATTTTTCAACAACCCTTTTTTCGGGTGAAGGTGGGCTTAATTTTATCTTCGACGCCCAGAAGGCAGTGACCGGCTTCAACCTTGGGGCAATTCTCGATGTTTTTGAGGAACAGGGCCTATCGAGGCGAGTCGATGATAGTAACCTGACTGTACTCAACAACGGTGAGGCAACCTTGCAATCGGGCGGAACACTTTATATAAGCATTGCCGGGAACGGCTCGGTCGAAAACATAGAGCGAGAAATTCCCTATGGGGTCCAGATCGAGCTCTCTCCTCAAATTGCTAACAACGGAGAAATTAATCTAGATGTGAGCGGTCGCGTCGACACTGTACTCTCCGACTTAACCGACTCTAGCCTCCTCAATCTGTCAACCCGCAACCTATCTTCGCGGATCACTCTCAAACCTGGACAAGCTATCGCTCTCGGGGGACTTCTCCAAAACGAACTTACAGACACGACTCGCAGGGTGCCAGGCCTCTCAGATATTCCCGTCGTTGGCAATCTCTTCACCAATAAAAGCACAACTGAAAACAACACCCAGCTGCTTATTATCGTCACCGCGAACGTCCTCGAGTAATCCTCACCCCCACACCTGCAGCACGGCCCAAATCGCACGATTAAGGGCCGTGCTAAGCTTTAGGGATGCTTAGGTTTCTCTCTGCTGGCGAGTCTCATGGTCCAGCTCTCACCGTCCTTCTAGACGGCGTTCCCGCTGGCCTCAGGCTCATCGCCAGCGACCACATCGACCCCTGGCTGCGCCGCCGCCAGGGAGGTTACGGACGCGGTCGACGCATGGTCATCGAAACGGACAGCGCCACCATCCTTTCAGGCGTGCGGGCGGGCTGCACCACGGGTGCGCCGCTCAGTTTTCAGATCGAAAACCGCGACTGGCGCAACTGGACCGAGATCATGTCCCCGCTGCCGGGCGGCGAGCCGCGCAAGAAGGCGCTGACTGCTGCCCGACCCGGTCACGCCGATCTCTCGGGCGGTATCAAGTACGGGCACAAAGATCTGCGAGATGTTCTGGAGCGCGCCTCGGCCCGTGAGACCACCTCGCGCGTGGCCGCCGGTGCCGTCGCGCTGCGGATTTTGGAAGAAGCGGGCGTCACGGCCTGCGCCCGGATGGTGTCGCTGGGTGGTATCCCCTGCGACGGCGGCATGGACTGGGACAACTTGGGGGCGCTGGATGAAAGCCCTCTACGCACCTTCGACAAGGACGCCGAAGAGGCCATCATCGCCCGCATCGATGAGGCCAAGGCGTCAGGCGACACGCTTGGTGGCGTGGTCGAGGCGCGCTTTCGCGGACTACCGGTTGGCCTCGGGTCGCACACCCAGTGGGACCGCAAGCTCGACGGGCGGCTGGCACAGGCAGCCATGAGCATTCAGGCTATCAAAGGGGTCGAGATCGGCGACGGCTGGGAAGCTGCGTCGCGGCCAGGCTCGCAGGTCCACGACGCGATTTATTACGAGTCCGGCTATACCCGTAAGACCAACCGGGCCGGGGGGCTCGAGGCGGGCATCACCACCGGCGAAGAGCTCGTCGTGCGCGCCGCCATGAAGCCTATCGCGACTCTCATGAAACCGCTACCGACCGTCGACGTGCAGAGCCACGAGGCCGCCGACGCCGCCCGCGAGCGCAGCGACACGACCGCTGTTCCCGCAGCCTCCATCGTCCTGCTGGCGATGACGTCACTCGTTCTGGCCGACGCGCTGATGGAGAAGTTCGGGGCCGACACGGTACGCGAAATCCGCGAGCGCCTCGAGGTCCATAGCCGCTACGCTGCGGCATTTTAGGGGCGTGACACATGTCCCTTGGTCGCCGCTACCGGCTCGAGCGCCCCGTCACCTGGGTGGCGCTCGCGGGCTTCATGGGTACAGGCAAGAGCCGCATCGGCTGGGAACTCTCACGCCGTCTGGGGCTCAATTTTATCGATACCGACCGGGTGATCGAGCGCGTCTCGTGCCTGCGCATTCCTGACCTTTTCGAGCTTTACGGCGAATCGGTCTTTCGCGAGTACGAAAGCGAGATCGTGCGCCGCAGCCTGCGCCTGAACGACGTCGTGGTCTCGACGGGCGGCGGCACCGTCATGCGCCCGGAAAACCGCGAGATGCTCCTAAGCCGGGGTCCGGTTATCGTGCTGACGGCGAGTCCCGAAACAATCTACAAGCGCACGCGCCGTCACAAGCGGCCCCTGCTGGAAATCGGGGATCCCGAGGGGCGCATCCGCGAACTCATGGAGACGAGGAGAAGCGCTTACGACGACGCCGCGAGCCTCAAGGTCTCGACCGACGGACGCTTTTCCCGTGACGTCGTCGAGGAAATCGTCGAACGCCTCTGGGACTGGCGTGAGTTGCAGGCATCCGCGTGAGGGGGAAACGTATGCGTGACGTGTACCGTAGGCTCAAAGCGTGAAGGTGACCGTGGCTCTCACCCCGCCCTATGACGTAACTGTCGAAGCGGGGCTACTGCGGCGCAGCGGCGACTTCATCCGTGCGCCGAAAATCGCGCTTATTACAGATACACAGGTCGCGCCGCTCTACGCCGCAACCGTGCAGCGGAGTCTCGAGGCAGCAGGCTCGACTGTTTACCTCTACACCGTTCCAGAGGGCGAAGGCAGCAAATCGCTCGCCACCCTGAGCACGCTCCTGAGCCGTATGGCCCAGGACGGCTTCAACCGGCAGGGCGCTGTCGTGGCACTAGGTGGCGGAATCGTCAGCGACCTCGCGGGGTACGTCGCCGCCTCGTACATGCGCGGCATCGACTTCTACGTCCTCTCCACCACGCTGCTCGGGATGGTCGACGCCTCGGTCGGAGGCAAAACGGGCGTGAATCTGCCCGAGGGCAAAAACCTCGTGGGGGCGTTCTGGCAACCCAAAGGGGTGCTCATGGACGTGTCGGCGCTCGCGACGCTCCCCAAGCACGTGTTCCGAGAAGGCGCTGTCGAGCACTTCAAACACGGTTTACTCGCCGACCCACAGCTCCTCGAGGACGTGACCCACCGTGAGTTTCACAAGGACGGCGACCCCGATTTTCTCGCGGCGACCGTGACCCGCTCGGTACGGGTCAAGGCCGGGGTCGTCGCGGAGGACGAGCGCGAGAGCGGGCGGCGGGCGCACCTCAACTTGGGTCACACGCTCGCGCACGCGCTCGAGGCCTACACCAAAACGCTGCCGGGCAGAGCCCTCTCGCACGGCGACGCGGTGGCCTACGGCCTGCTCTTTGCCTCCCGCCTTGCTGCAGCACGCGGCTACGCCGATGAGACCGGGCGGGTGAGCGCGTTTTTGCACTGGGTTTCCCCTCGCCCGCTCCCCGACACGCCACTCGAGCCCCTTCTCCCCTTTATCGCCCGCGACAAAAAGCACCTGGGCACCCAACGCTGGGTGCTGCTCGAGCACATCGGTCAGCCACGCATCGTCAGCGATATCGCACACAATGAACTCACGAGCGCCTGGGCCTACCTGCAAGACGCCACGAAAGAGGTTGTATGAGCCAGGTACTCGCATGATTCAGGTTCTCGTATGATTCTAGTCCTGAACGGGCCTAACCTGAATCTGCTGGGACAGCGCGAACCCGGCGTGTATGGGCACGATACGCTGGCCGACCTCGAGGCCCGCTGCGAACGCTGGGCGGCGGAGGCGGGCACCCGCGCTCTCTGCCGCCAGAGCAATCACGAAGGCGTTCTCATCGACTGGCTCCACGGCGCCGCTGCCGAAGGGATCGAGGGCGTCGTCATCAATCCCGGTGGCCTTACCCACACGTCGGTATCCTTGCGCGACGCCGTCTCAGGCGTTGCCCTGCCCACCGTCGAGGTCCACATCTCGAACATCCACGCCCGCGAGAGCTTTCGCCATCACTCGTACCTCTCAGCGGTCTGTGTGGGGACCATCGCGGGCTTAGGGCTTTTTGGCTACGGGGCAGCGATCCGCTTCCTCAGCGAGCACCTGCAAAAAACTCACGAACGCAGCTAAAATAAGTCGGCGTCATGAGTTCGATAAGCGAGCCGGCACACATTGAGTAAACGGTGGGCGCTCGGTTGCGACCCAGCACAAACTCACGCTTCCCCAAAGTATGATGGAACAAATTTCCGAAAGGCGATGTGACGAGTGACACGGCTAGGGGAGCGGCGAGGGACAATCCGTAACGTAACCAGAGCAGTCGCCCCGAGTCGGCTGGCTCGAGTCTTCGACGCACCTGTCCTCGCCTGGCAGCGCCTCGAGACCGAACCGCTGGACGCTGCCTATTACGTGCTGCTCGCGGGTGGCGACGAACAGGTCTTATGGATCAATCAGCGGGCTACCGACGAGCCGAAAATTGCCCGTTCGGTCGCCGCCATGCAGCTCCTGCCCGGCTTTACCACGCCACTCATTCGCGCCGACACGACCCGGACACGCCTCGAGCATCCCTATCTCATCACCGGCTATAAACCGGTTCCTACCCTCGCCGACAGCTGGGCCTTTGCCAATACCTGCGAGCGCAAACGCGGCGCTGTTGCCTGGGGTACGGCGCTCAAACTCATTCACCGCATCCGCTTCGACTTAGCGGGCGACCTCGCCCATCCTGAAAGCGAAGGGGTACGCCTTCCTGAGGACCTCGAGGCAACCTGGCAGAAACCGCTGCAACACGCCGTCAAAGACTACATGCTCGACACACCCAAACTCGTAGCAGCGCTTCAGCACGGCCTCAGCCTCGTTCAGGACGCACCCGTCACCCTCTGCCACGGGCACCCGGACGCGCGCTCGTTTCTGTTCGACAAACGCACGGACCAAGTCGTCGCGGCACTCAATTTTGGCGACGCTCGCCGCAGCGACCCGCTGACCGACGTGGCCAGCATCCTGGGCGAACTGGAGGAGCGCGGCTGCACCGAGGCTTTTTTCCAGGGCTACGGCCCCCTTTCGCACTGGGAGCAGGCGCGCCTCGGCTTCTACCGTTTACACCACGAACTCCTGCTCTATGCCCGCGCCCTGACGCACTTTCCCAACAAACTCGCGCTCAGCCGTCTGCGCCTGAGCGATCTGCTCGAAAAGGCGCCCACGTACTAGATATCCGGTTCGCACGACCAACAACGCACAGTCCACGCGCGTTTCGGCAGTGACCAACCCTAGCCGCGAAGGAAGTCTTTGGGCAGTTCGCTTACGGTTGGCAGGTCGGCTAGCGATTTGAGGCCGAACTCGAGCAAAAAGCGTTCGGTAGTGGCGTAAAGAAGCGGCCTGCCGATGACATCCTTTCGCCCGACGACCTTGACGAGTTCGCGCTCTTGCAGGGTTTCCAGCGTCGAGGCGCAGGAGCTTCCCCGGGAAGCCTCGAGTTCACCCCGCGTGATGGGTTGCCCATAGGCGATGAGCGCGAGCGTCTCGAGGGCAGCGCTCGAGAGCTGCGGCAGAGGGGGCGGTGCGAGCAGCGTGCTAAGGTCGGGTGTCAAAACCGGATCGACAATAAGCCGGTAGCCCCCGGCGACTTCTTCTACCACCAACCCAAGGTGGGCCTGCTGCAGGCTCGCTTTCAGATCGGCTATAAGCACCGTCAGCTGATGCTCACCCGTAAGGCCCAGCAACTGCATCAGCTCGCGAGCCCCGAGGGGTCGCCCAGCACTGAGAAGCCCGGCACAGAGCAGGGCGCGCTGGTGGGGCACGTTATCTAGAAGAAGCGTTTCGGGTAGAGGTAGCGCGGACACCTGTCAGCCTAACATGCGGCGCGTTGGGCGTAAGAATTCTGTAGGAGTTTGTTTCTTAAACTGAAAGCCTATGGGTCTGCCGCACCCGGCCCACGCGGCCTCAACCTCCCCAGTCTGCCTCAGGACGAGTGTAAGAAGAGAAATGGACAGAAGATGAAATTTTCGCAGCAGCCAGATAACAGCACCCGTAGCATGAAAGGCGTGTCGGCCTCACGCACTCTTCCTAAACCCAGACCTTCTCGGCGAAACAAAAAGTCGCAAGGCATCGCGCTTGTCGTCGTTCTACTCTCGGCCATGGTGCTGATGGTTTCGATGCTAGCGATCAGTGCGACGATGGCGATCTCGAGCCAGCGCACTGTGATGGATCAAAATGCCGCCCTACAGGCGCAGTACGCCGCGGAATCGGGTCTTGCCTACGCTCAGCTTCGCTTTACCGAGGCGCAAGCGTTGTTTCCGCTTCTCGAGTTCGAAAAAACTGTTGGTAAAGCATCCATTACGGAAGCCATGAAAGACTACTGCGGCGGAACCGCGCCATCATCGGTTCCCATCTTGCCTGTCGACAAAAAATCTACACCTTACTGTGCAGGAAACAGTGCCAAGTACGCGGATCGGAAGTTTACGATTTTCGCTGACTACATCAAAAATCTCAGCAAGGTTGACGACATTAACAATACCGTCGAACGAGTAGATCTTCCGTACCTCAAGGAGTACTCGAGAACCACTTCAGAAGACAGACAAACCTATTGGAAAGACTTGTTCGCGGGTGACAGCCTACGTCCGAGCGTAGACACCGCAGCTCCTTCAGGGATGAGCGCCACATACCAAGTTAAATATGGCTTTATACCCGGCAAGGTCGACGTCATCAACAAAGGCTTCAGACTTTTTTT
>JBMDWS010000239.1:0-4440 GCA_048594695.1 Truepera sp.
GCGGGGTAGCGGTTCGGGGATTTGCTCGCTGAAGTAGGTGAGCAGCGGCATGGGGTGGGTAGGGTTCTGTGCCTCGTAGCGACGGATAATGCTCGCCTCGAGCCCGCCGACATAGGGCCTGTTATCGTGATGGCGCTTGAAGAGGTCATAAAATGTGGCGCTCTGAGCTTCGGACAGGTCATCGATGATGACGAGAAGGTCGATGTCGCTTTTGGGAATGTAGAAGCAACCCATCGCGAGCGAACCGTGCAGGAGTACGGAGGCGAGCTGAACGTCCATGTGCTCGCAGGTAGCCACGATGTCCCGAACGAGCGCGTCTATAAAGGCTTTGAGTACCTTGGGCGCCGTCGCGTAGCTGTTCCCTTGCATGTGCCTATGCTACGTGTTTGGGGTTCAGAAAACCTGAAGCGTGATTTCGCCCACCGTTCTTGCAGGAAGAGCCGGTGCAACATCGTGCCTCGAGGGTCAGAAAAACGCTGTCACGCATTGCAACACCTAGCCACGTTATTCGCGATTCGCTGACGTAGACTCGCCTCATGACCACAGCCGTGCGGGAAAAGAAGGCAAAGAAGATCATCATTGTCGGGGGCGTTGCGGGGGGCATGAGCGCGGCCTCGAAGGCCAAGCGGACCGATCCGGGGCTCGAGATCACCGTCTATGAAAAGAGCGGCTACATCTCCTACGGCGCCTGCGGGATGCCCTACGTCATCGGCGGCGACATCGCCGACCCGGATGACCTCATCGCCCGCACCCCCGAGGCGATGGCCGAAAGGGGCGTCGCAGCGCACGTACGCCACGAGGTCCTCAGTATCAACCCGGCGACCAAGACAGTCACGGTCCAAAACCTCGAGACGGGCGCGACCTTCACGGACCCCTACGACGCGCTGGTGCTGGCGACCGGGGCCGTTCCGGTATGGCCGGATCTGCCCGGCACCGACTTGGGCGGCGTTCACGTGCTGCGAACGATGGAGGACATGGCGGCGATTCAGGCCACCATCGAGGCGGGCGCGTCGCAGGCGGTCGTGGTGGGCGGTTCCTATATCGGCCTCGAGCTGGCTGAGGCGCTCCACAAACGGGGACTCTCGGTGCGATTGCTCGAGGCTCAGGACACGCTGCTGTCGGCTTTTGGACCGATGCCCGCGAAGCTCGCGCTGGAAGAGGTCACAGCGCACGGCGTCCCGGTGCAGCTCGGGACGAAAGTCACCGGCCTGGGCGGAACGGACAGGGTCGAGAGCGTCGAAACCGATGCGGGGACGTTCCCCGCCGATCTTGTCATCTTCGCCGTCGGTGCGAAGCCCAACAGCGCACTGGCCCGGAGCCTGGGTCTGGACCTCGGCCCTGCCGACGCCGTCCTGACCGACGAGCGGCTTAGAACCAGTCACCCAGATATCTACGCCGTCGGCGACGTGACGGCTGTCCGTCACGTGCTGACAGGTAAGCCCGTCTGGTTGCCCCTCGGGGACACTGCCAACAAGCAGGGGCGGCTTCTGGGGGCGCTTCTCGGGGGACAAGAGGCACGCTTTCGCGGTGTGGTCGGTACCGCCATCGTCAAGGTCTTCGAGCGCGGCTTCGCGACCACTGGCCTGACCGCCAAAGGCGCGCAGGAGGCAGGGTTCGACGCCTGCAGCCATGACCTCGAGACGACCGATCACGCGGGCTACTATCCCGACAAGCGTCCTCTCAACCTCACACTGGTCTGGGAACGAGGGACAGGCAAGCTTTTGGGCGCGCAGATCGTGGGCTACGGCGACGCCGTTAAGCGCATAGACGTGATCGCCGCGCTCCTATTCTCGCACGCGACGCTGCAGAACCTCGCCGACCTCGATCTGGCCTACGCGCCGCCCTACAGCAGCGCCTGGGATCCGCTCTTGGTCGCGGCTAATGTCGTGCTCGGCCTCTAGGAGGGTACGGGCGACGAGCCAGCCTCATCCCTCTGCCCCGAGGCCCTGGCGATGCGTTAAGGTAGAGGGGTGAACAGGCAAATCAAGCGTGCGAACGAAAAATCCGAAGCGCGCCGCGAACGCGAACAGACCAAGCGTAAGGCGCAAAGGCAGGCGAACCGCATCCTGCGCTCAGCCCGTCCGGCCCAGAAGCCCAAACCCAAGAACAGCTCGAGCGACCGGAGCGACAGGCCCCGCCCATCGGTAACGCGGCCCTGGTTCGTCCGGATGTACCTGATCTTTTCGGTCGTCGTGATCTTGCTTCAGGCCGTGTCGCCCCCGCCCCCCGGCATCTTCTCCTACGTCATCTACTCGTTTTTCTACCTGACGCTGGGCTACTCGCTCTGCCTCTGGCTCTTTCAGCGCGGCTCCGAGCGGGCACTCGCCTATACGGTTGGGGCTGGCGCGTTGCTCGCGCTCCTGGTCGAAGGGCTCAAGCTCGTTATTCCCGTGTCGGCCGAGGCTCAGGCCGCTGGCGTCGTAGCCGGGCCAAACCTGCTCTACGCCGTTGCCGCTCTGCCAGGACTCGTTCTCGGTGCGCTTCTCGCCCGAACGATTCATCGGCGTCTGGGCTGAAATCGCTACATCCCCAGAAAGGCCTGCAGCCCCGAGCTGTAGGCCTTCTTGCTGTAGGCCTTCTTACTGTGTCGAGACCCAAAACGCGGGAATGTTGGAAGGCGCAAGGTGAACCGGGGGCACTGGCGTCTGTCACGAAAGGACGACCTATGCCATTTCTCAAAATCGACGGCGAATCCTCATCTGTCAGTCTCTACTTCGAAGATTACGGTCAGGGAAGACCCGTCGTCCTCATCCACGGCTGGCCGCTCAGCCACCGCATGTGGGAACCTCAGGTCGCGACGCTCGTTGAGGCGGGTTACCGCGTCATCGCTTACGACCGCCGGGGCTTCGGCGATTCGGACAAGCCTTGGAACGGCTACGACTACGACACCTTTGCCGCCGACCTGGAGGCCCTCCTCAGCGCGCTCGAGTTGCAGGACGTGACGCTCGTGGGCTTTTCCATGGGTGGGGGCGAAGTCGCTCGTTACCTGGGCCGCTACGGCTCGGCCCGCGTTTCCAAGGCGGTCCTCGCCGCCGCCGTGACGCCCTACCTGCTCAAAACCGACGACAATTCGGACGGCGTCGATAAGAGCGTGTTTGACGGCTTCCAGAGCGAGATTGAAAAGGACCGCCTCGCTTTTATGGACGGCTTTACCAAAATGTTCGTCAACTGGGACGACAGCAACCCGCCTATCAGCGAAGCGCTTCTGCACTTCAGCCACACCCTCGCCGCCTTCGCCTCACCGCGCGGCACCGAACAGTGCGTCACGGCGTTTAGCGAAACCGATTTCCGCGATGACCTGGCCAAGTTCACGGTGCCGACCCTGCTGATTCACGGTGACAGCGACCAGATCGTGCCGCTAGAAGTCAGCGCCCAGAAAGCCGCGCCGCTCATTGCAGGGAGCCGCCTCGAGGTCATCGCCGGTGCCCCGCACGGCCTCAACCTGACGCATAAGGAAGAGTTCAACCGGCTGCTGCTCCAGTTCTTGCAGTCTTAAGGGTACGAATACGGAGGAGCGCACCGCTGAAGGGTGCGCTTTTTTGTGGCACCCAAAACGCCTCGCCAAAAGACCGCTAAAGGCGTAGGCTTGGTGACTGTGAACGACGACGCGCAGGCCCATGCTTCACTCATCCGTCAGATCGAGGAGGTCGCCGCCGACGCTGTGCCCCCTGCCGTGGTGGAGCCGCTCGGCGGCTGGCGACTGCGTTTTAATCATGGGGTCAAGCGCCGACCCAACTCGGTGCTGGCGAACTTCGACGACGGTGCGCTGACGCTGGGGGAAAAGTTCGACCGGGTCGAGGCTTTTTATGCAAAGTACGGCTTCGGCGCGCGCTATCAGCTCTGCCCGGCGTCGCAGCCCGAGGACCTCGGGGCGCGGCTCTTGGAACGGGGGTACATCCGCGTTCCAGAGAGCGTCAGCGTCAGGACGCTCGAGCTTGCCGGACACGCCACCACCGTGCCAGACGATCTGATCCTGAGTCCAGCTCCCAGCGACACCTGGCTCTCGCTCTACTGCGAGATCGAGGGCTTGCACGGCGAGAAGCGAGCGGCCTTCAGCGAGATGGTCGCACGTTTTCCCGGTACGTCCTGCTTTGCACTGACGCACGACCAAAACGGGCAGGCGGCAGGGGTCGGTGTCGGCGTTTTGCACGGCGGGCTGCTGGGTCTTTTCAACATCGCCACGCATCCCTCGGCGCGGCGGCAGGGGCTCGCGGCCAAAGTAGTGCACGGGCTCTGCGCGTGGGCCGCAGATCAGGGCGTTGCGAGAGCCTACTTGCAGGTCGCCGGTGAAAACAGCGGGGCACAGGCCCTTTACGAGCGGCTCGGCTTCAAGACCCTTTACGCGTACTTTTATCTCGAGCAGCCCTAGTGAACATTTGCACGATGTCTGGTCCATGTCGTCTGTGCCGTTGACGCAGCACGCCAAGGCGCCGTAGACTC
>JBMDWS010000024.1:0-4141 GCA_048594695.1 Truepera sp.
CTCTAGCGTCCCATACGAGGACGACAAAAGCATCTCGCACCGCATCATCGCCGACCACGTGCGTTCGGTCAGCATGTGCATCAGTGACGGCATCCTGCCTGCCAACGACGGTGCGGGCTACGTCATCAAGATGCTGATTCGCCGGGCGAGCCGTCAGGCCTACCTGCTCGGGCTACGCGAGCCCGTGCTGCACAAGCTCGTCGCGGGTGTTGTCGAGTCGATGGGCGACGCCTACCCCGAAGTCCGGGACGCACAGGCGCGCATCGAGGGGATTCTCGAGGCCGAGGAGTCGCAGTTCTTGCGGACTTTGGAGAGCGGCATCCTGCGGGTGTCGCAGCTACTCGGCGGCCTGGAGGGTAGAGAACTCCCCGGCGACGTGGCCTTCGACCTGTGGCAAACCTACGGCTTCCCCCTCTCGCTCACCGAGGAGATGGCCGAGGAGCGCGGCGTCACGGTGGACCGTGCCGGGTACGAGCGGGCGCGGCAGACGGCGCGGGAAACCTCCCGTGCGGCCCGCGAAGGAGGCGCGATGTTCGCCTCGCAGGACACCTTCGGGCGCGTCGCGGAAGCGCATGGACCGACGATCTTCACGGGTTACACGGAGCGGGACGGGCAGGCCACAGTGCTCGCACTCGTGCAAGACGGCGCCAGCCTCGAGACGGCCCGCGAGGGTGACGCAGTGCAGGTCGCTCTCGACACCACGCCCTTTTACGGCGAGGGTGGCGGTCAGATCGGGGACGCAGGCGCGCTCGAGTGGGACGGGGGCAAAGCCATCGTCAGCAATACCACCAAAACCAAGGACGGCGTCTTTACTCACCACGCTCGCGTCCTGCGCGGTCACCTGAGCGTGGGCGCCAGCGTCCGGGCCGTGGTGGACCCGAGCCGGGACGAGACCGAGAAGCACCACACGGCGACCCACCTGCTACACGCGGCCCTGCGAAGCGTCCTCGGAACGCACGTGGCGCAGGCCGGGTCGCTCGTGGCCCCGGACCGCCTGCGTTTCGACTTTTCGCACCCGAAAGCCCTGACCGAAGCGGAAACGGCGCGGATCGAGGCGCTCGTCAACCGCTGGGTGCAGAGCGACCTATCGGTATCGTGGCGCGAAATCCCTATCGCCGAGGCGCGGGAAGCTGGCGCGATGATGCTCTTCGGCGAGAAGTACGGCGAGCGAGTCCGGCTCGTGACCGTTGCCGAACCGGACGGGCACGGGGTGTCGCTCGAGCTGTGCGGCGGCACACACGTCTCGCGCACCGGGACGCTCGGCGTCTTTCTCGTCACCGCTGAGGAAGCGGTATCGGCAGGCGTGCGGCGGCTCGAGGCCCTCGTGGGTGAAGCGGCGCTCACCTACCTGCGGAACCTGCGCTCCGGCGTGGCGAACACCGCTAAGGCTCTCGGCGTCAAACCCGACGAGGTCACCGGGCGCGTCGAACGCTTGCAGGGCGACCTGCGGGCGAGAGAACGCGACAACGCGCAACTGCGCGACAAACTCGCCGCAGCACAAACGCAGGGCGGGGCGCAGAGCGAAGTCCGCGAGGCGGGTGGATGGCGCTACAGCACCGTTCAGCTCGACGGCCTCGACGCAGGCGCGCTCCGCAACGCAGCCGACACCTTGCTGGACCGCACCGGAGCGGACATCGTGGTGCTCGCCAGCGGTGGTCTGCTCGTCACCAAGGTCAGTAAGGACGCCGAAGCTCGAGGCGCCCACGCGGGCAAGCTTATCGGCGAGATCGCCAAACGCGCGGGCGGCAGCGGCGGCGGACGGCCCAACCTGGCGCAGGCCGGAATCAAGGATCCGAGCCGTCTGGACGCGGCACTGGGGGCCGTTCCTGAAATTCTGGCCTCGAGCTGACCCACACCATGCCCCTGCACCCCGACACCGTCCGGCCCCGTCTCGTCGCCTTCGACCTCGACGGGACGCTTTTGCGGAGCGACAGGACCGTGAGCCCGCGCGCCCGCGCCGCCATCGCTGGACTTGTCGCGGGCGGGGTGCGAGTGGTCATCTGTACCGGACGCCCACCCCGCACGGCCCGCAAGATCGCCGAGGACCTCGCGCTCGTGGACCTCGCTATCGTCTATAACGGCGCGGCAGTCTACAACTTTGCAATGGACACGGCCCTCGTCCGCTTCGAGTACCCTGCTGAAGTCGCACTGAGTGTCCTCGAGCGCATGCGGCGCTGCTATCCGGGCGTTTCTTGCGGCCTCGAGACGGCGCAGGGCTGGTTTCTCGACACGGCCCGCAACGAGGCGCGCAAACGGGGGCCGAGGCTCTTCGGGGGTGAACCCGACGGCGTCGGCGACGTGGAGGACTTTATCACTGGCGACGTGACCAAGCTCCTTTTCTGGCATCAAGACGCGCCCATCGAGACCATGCGTCAGAGTCTGGAGGGGTTGCCCGTTCATGGCACCTGGGCGATTCCCGGACTTCTGGAGGTCGTCGGATCCGGCGTCACGAAGGGACGGGCGCTCGAGTGGGTCACCCGCGACTTAGGCATCTCCCCCAGAGAAACCGCTGCTTTCGGCGACGAAGACAACGACAAGGAGATGCTCGCCTGGGCAGGCTTCGGCGTGGCAATGGCGAATGCCCGTGAAAGCGTCAAAGGTCACGCCGACTGGATCACGGGCCACTGCGACGAGGACGGCGTAGCGGACGTTGTCGAACGGTGGCTCTAAACCATGCCTGAGGTTCTTCTGGCCCTAGACGTGGGCGAGGCACGAATCGGATTGGCGCGTGGCGAACTTGGCTCGGCTTTCGCGTTCGGGCGCGGGTACCTTACCCGGCAGAAGCTGAGTCTGGACATTGAGGCGATCAGGACGCTCGCCGAGGAAGAGGGAGCGTCTCTCATCGTCGTCGGCTTACCGAAAAGCCTGCACGGCGGTGACTCGCCGCAAACACGTAAAGTGCGGGCATTTGCTGCCGAACTAGAGAAAGCCGGGCTCGTGACTGTACTCGAGGACGAGCGGCTCACCACGCGGCTCGCCTCGCAAGGACTCATTACGAGCGGTCTCAAGAAAAAACAGCGGCAGGAGAAGGGTCGCCTCGACGAGCGGGCAGCGGTGCTCATTCTGGAAAGTTACCTCTCGAGGCAGCAGCGAACCTCCGCAGTATCCGCAAACGGCGATCCCGAATAACGGGATCGCACGTTCTACATCAACCTCTCCTCGGGTCAAGGTAAGCTCTTAGAAGTGAGTCAGGCAGCCGTACCCGAACCCTCGCACCGAACCGTTGCGCCTCTATGGTTACGCCGCGTCATGGGGACAGTGCTGGTGCTAGCTCTTCTCGCGGGGCTGATGCTTGTGTGGTTTCGGGCGCAGCTCGGCCCGGTCGCCCCGTCGGGCGCAGCTCGAGAGTTCGAGGTCGAGGCCGGCTGGGGCGCGGCGCAGGTGGCACGCGCCCTCGAAACCGCCGGGCTCATCCGCAACGCCCGCGTCTTTAGCCTCTACCTGCAGCTCGAGCGGCTCGACAGAAATCTCGGCGAGGGGCTCTACATACTCAGTCCGGCCCTCAGCACACCCGAACTCGCAGCGCGTCTTGCGGAGGGCGGACAGCCCCGCACAGCGGCGCTCGTTATCCCCGAAGGCTTTCGTGCGGCGCAGATCGTTGCCCGGTTGCGGCAGGATGTAGGTATCGACATCGCCCCACTCGTGCGGCGGCCCGGGGCGCTCCGACCCGACTACGTGCCCCCTGGCAGGGGTCTCGAGGGCTACCTCTTCCCTGCTCGCTACGACATTCCGCTCGGCAGCACGCCTGAAGCTGTCGTGCAGCTTATGCTTGGGCGTTTTGCCCGCGAACTCACGCCGGAAACACGCGCTCGTCTAAAAGAACTCGGGCTCAGCGTCAACGACTGGGTCACGCTCGCCTCGATGGTGCAGGCCGAGGCCGGGTCTTATGAGGAGATGCCCATCATCGCGGGCGTGTTCCTGAACCGGCTCGAGCGGGGCATGCGCCTCCAATCCGACCCGACCGTCGCGTACGGCCTGAATAAACGCCTGCCCGACCTCGACGCGGCCGCTGGCGACATGACGCGGGACACGCCCTGGAACACCTACACGCAGAGTGGACTGCCCCAGACGCCTATCGGCAATCCCGGCAGACAGGCGCTTGGCGTCATCTTTCGCCCCACACGCACCGACGCTGCCGGGA